>CAZFTV010000021.1:0-1153 GCA_964521765.1 uncultured Eubacteriales bacterium | reverse complement strand
TTCCCGGGCCTGCGGTCTGGTCATGACCGTTCCCGCCAGGACCAGCGCATCCGGGTGTTTCTCCATCACGGCACTCAAACTCCGGGCCGCCGCCCGCGTCCTAAAGGCCAGTTCCAGGACGATTCCCAAGGGCTCAAGCTCCTCATAAGCCCGGAGGCAATCGGCCTCCGATTCCGGAGCGAGCAGGGCGATCAAACGGTTTTTGCCGATCAGGTTGAATGCCGCCCGGGATTTAATCATGGGCTTTCTCCCCCGCGGCGCCCTCTTGGCCTCAGAGCCTCCGGATGTTCATGCCGCCGCTGACTTCCAGGCAGGCGCCCGTAGAGAAGCCGAAATCCCCCCCGGCGAGCGCGGTCACTGCCCGGGCCACGTCCTCGGGCGTCCCCCAGCGTTTCTGCGGCACGACTCCCTCGGCGATCAGCCGGTCGTACTTGTCCTTGACCGGCGCGGTCATGTCGGTCAGGATGATGCCCGGCCGGACTTCATAGACGTTGATGCCGGATGAGACCAGGCGGTCGGCGAAGAGCCGGGCAGCCGCGCCGGCCTCGGCTTTGGACAGGCAGTACTCCGCCCGCGAGGGTGAGGAGACCTCGGCTGAGATCGAGGTGATGAAAATGACGGCCGGCCTTACCGCCCGGCCGCCCTGCGCCTGTTCGACCAGCCACCGGGCGGCTCGCTGCGTCAGGAAGAACGTCCCGCGGGCGTTCACGGCCATGACACGGTCGTAGCTTTGCGGCTCGGTCTCGAGGATGTCCCGCCTCTCCAGGGGCGCAACACTGGCGTTGTTCACTAGGAGGTCGAGACGGCCGAACGCTCTCCGCACGGCATCGAGAAGGCCTTCATGCCTGTCGAGGTCTGCGATGTCGCCGGGAACAGCCAGGAATCCGGCTCCCTCGGCTCTGACCAGCCTTTCGAGCTCGAGCTGGTGCGCCGCGGCGGCGCGGCCGGGCTCTTCGAAGGTGACGGCGTTGGCGGCGATGTCATAACCGGTCCGGGCGAGGGCCAGGGCGACGGCCCGGCCGATGCCCCGGCCGGCTCCGGTGATGAGGGCGACGGGTCGATGCTCCATGGTGATCGCTCCTAGCGGATGATTTCATCGCCGAGGTATTCGCTCCAGACCGTCTCAAACCAGCTCTCCCCGCCCGGAATAGGC
>CAZFTV010000020.1:10842-15558 GCA_964521765.1 uncultured Eubacteriales bacterium | reverse complement strand
CGGCTGTCCTTTTTCTGGGCGCGACTGCCGTCTTCCTGGTGCCCGTGGCGCGGCTTCTCCTGTGGGCCGTCCCGGTCAAGGGCTTGGACAAGAGCCTGTCCCATACCCTCAGCCAGTCCGTGCGCGAGCTTCTCTACATCCCCGTTCCGGCGGAAGTGAAGTTCAAGGCCAAGGCCTTCATCGACATGTTCGTCAACAAATTCGCCGACGGGCTGGCCGCCGTCCTGCTCCTCGTCCTGCCCCTCTCCCTCCGGGGCGTGAGCGTCCTGACGGCGTTGTTCTGCCTGGCCTGGGCGGCCCTGGCCGTGCTTATCACCAGGGAATACGCCGAGGTCGTCAAGCGCCACCTCAAGATCAAATGGGAGGACGCCGACCGGCTGGTTTTCGAACGGATCGACGTCGACACCACCAAGCTGGTGTTCGACACCCTGGAAAGCCGCCGGCGCAGCTCGGTGCTGTATGCCATGAACCTCTACGATCTCATCCGGCGGGAGCGCATGACGCCCGAGCTGCGGAATGTCATCGCCTATCGGTCGAATGAGCTTCGGGCCGGGGCCATGAATTCTCTCCTGGAGGTGGACGGCGAACCCATCTTTCCGGAGACGGACGACAGCCTACCCGAGGAGTCCATAGACACCCAGGTCCGCGAGATCCTGGAGCTCGATGTTTACCAGCAGGTCATGGGACGGTACCTCGACCGCGCGGCCAGGGAAACCGGGCCGGAGTCGGAGACGATCCGCATGGAGGCGGCCAAGGCCCTGGGCTTGATGGAGCCCGGCTCGCCCCTGGTCCGGAACCTCGTCCCTCTTCTGCGCGACGAATCGACCGAGGTCGTCAGCTACGCCCTGCAGAGTTCCGGGCGGCTGAAACGGCGGGCCCTGCTGCCCGATGTCATGGCCTGCCTGGCCCGTCCGGCCGTGTCCCGGGCGGCCGTCCTGGCCTTGAGCGAGTACGGGGACAGGGCGGTGGGGACGCTCGGGGACTACCTGGCCGACCCTGAGGAGGACCTGCGTCTCAGACGTTTGATCCCCGAAGTCCTGGCCCTGGTCGGAACTCAGCGGGCGGCCGAAGCCCTCCAGGCCGAGTTCCGGAAAGCCGGCACGATGCTCGAAGGGGAGCTCATCGAAGCCCTGGCCAAGCTGAAAACATCCCGGCCGGAAGTCGAATTGGCCGAGTCCGTTGTCCTGGGAGGAGTGCTGCGGCTCCTCGGCTCCGCCTATAGGGATCTCGAGAGATTTCACGCCTTGAAAACCGGGCGGGCAAAGGAAGGCCGGGCCCGCGAACTCGAGCTCAAGCTCTTCAAATGCATGAAAAGCGTATTCGCCCTGCTGGGGCTGATCTACTCTCCGGAAGACATCCGCCGGGCTTACCAAAACCTGTTGGCCGGGACGAAAAAGGCGATCGACTATTCAATTGAGCTCCTCGACAACCTCCTGCGCAAGGATATCAAGCCCTTTCTCCTGCCCCTGGTGGAAGACCTCCCTCTGGAGGAGAAGGCCAAATCCGCCGGCCGCCTGCTCAAGGCTCTGAACAAAATGCCGACACCTTGAAATTCCCGTTCCGGAGGGCTACAATCACTGCGAGTCGTTTTCCATGGCCACGCTGTATGTCTACCCCAAAAGAGGCGAGCCCTTCACGCTTCCCCTGGAGGGGGAAAAGATCACCTTCGGCCGCGGCGACGACAACACCCTCCCCCTTCCCGACCCCTTCTGCTCCAGCCATCATGCCGCCCTGACCATCGACGAGGGCCGCTACCGGATCCGGGACCTGGGCAGCAAGAACGGCGTTTATGTCAACGGCAAGAGGACCCAGGGCGAGGTCGAGATCCGTTCCGGGGACGAGATCCTTATCGGCCAGACCCGTTTGTCCCTCGACCGCAAGCTCATGTCCAACGTCGAGCTTTCCGACGGACCCCAGCCCTCCACGAGCTTCAACACCATCATGAAGCTCAACGACATCCTGAAAATGCCCGCCAGCCGGACCTCGACCCGGGCCGCGGTTCCCTCCGTCGACCTGGAGAAAATTCAGGCTGAGCACCGCCTCTACTCGGTCATGACCGAGGTCAGCAAAGCCCTGCTTCTGCACCGGCCCTTGAACGAGCTCCTGGAGCACATCATGGAGCTCATCTCCCAGAACCTGCCTATGGACCGGGGCGCGCTCCTGCTCAGAGAGGGAAGTCCCGAGCAGCTCATCCCCAAGGTGGTCCGTATCAACGACAAGAGCCTGGCCGGCCAGAAAATGCAGCTCAGCCGGTCGATCGTCGACATGGCCTTCGATCAGGAGCTTGCCGTCCTGTCCCAGGACGCCATGTCCGACCCGAGGTTCCGGGCCCGGGACAGCATCATCACCGCCCAAATCAAGTCCGCGATCTGCGTGCCCCTCTGGAACAACGAGAAGGTCATCGGCATCGTCTACGCCGACCGCACCGCTCTTCTTGACCAGTTCAACGAGGAAGACCTCAGACTCCTCACCCTGCTGGCCAACTTAGCGGCGGTCAAGATCGAAAACGCCCGCCTGGTGGAAAAAGCCCTGGAGAATGAGAGGATGGAGCGGGAACTGGCCCTGGCCGCCCAGATCCAGCGCGACCTGCTGCCCCAGGGAAGCCCCCGTGTCGAGGGCTATGAGATCATCGGCTTGAACCTGCCCTGCTTTGAGGTCGGGGGCGATTATTTTGACTTCCTGCCCATCGACGAGGGGCGACTGGGAGTCATCATCGCCGATGTTTCGGGCAAGGGGGTCGGCGCCGCCCTGCTCATGGCCTCGCTGCGCGCCTCTCTCCAGTCCGAGATCTCTGCCGGTTACGACCCGGCGGCCATGACCTCGAGGCTCAACAATTTCGTCCACCGCAGTTCGTCATCCAACAGCTTCATCACCTTCGTCTTCTGCGAGCTCAACCTCAAGACGGGAGGGGTGCGGTACGTCAACGCCGGACACAACCCGCCGGCGCTGTTCAAATCCAAGGGCGCCCTCGAGAGGCTTAAGCCCTCGGGTTTGTGTCTGGGCATGTTCCACTCCTCGAAGTATGAGGTCGGGACGGCGGCGATGGAAAAAGGCGACATCCTGATCCTGTTCACCGACGGCCTGACCGAATGCCGGAACAAGGCCGGCCAGGAGATGGGCGAGCAGAAGATTTTCGATTTTCTGCGGCGCAACTCCAAACGGCCCGCCTCCGATCTCCTCAAGGAGATCAAGGCGCAATTCCAGGAATTCACCGCCGGAGTCATGCCCTTCGACGATACGACGATTGTCTTCATCAAGAAGACAGCCTGACGGCGCGGCCTCGGGCGCCGTTCCTGAAGGTCCTGAGGAGGTCGGCCATGGTTACGCGCAGATCGTTCCTGAAGGCCGCGGGAGCGGCCTTGCCCGCTCTGGGGCTCGCGGATCTCCGCCAGGGCTTCGCGTCCGCTCCACGGACGGAGGCGCTCGAGGATTTGACCGTCGGCCTCGAGCCGTTGCGGCCCGAGGACTACGAAGCGCGGCGGGAGAAGGCCCGCCGCCTCATGGCCGATAGCGGCCTGGACGCTTTGTTCCTCGGCGGCGGAGCCAACCTCGTCTATTTCTCGGGCGTCGCCTGGGGGTTGAGCGAGCGGCCGTTCGGGCTGGTGCTCGGCCGCAAAGCCGCTCCGGCCTGGGTCTGTCCGGCCTTCGAGCTCGACCGGGCCGGGGAGCTCATTCCCCGGGACCAGGAGGTCCGCTCCTGGGAGGAGCACGAGAGCCCTTACGCCCTCGTGGCCGGGATATTGAAAGATTGGGGGGCGGGAGGCGGCCGGCTTGCGCTGGCTCCCGACCTCAGGAGCTTCGAGGTTCATGGGCTGAGACGCGAGGCGGGGGGCCTGGAGCTTGTCGATGGAGCCCCCGTGACGCAGGGTTGCCGCGCGGTGAAAACGGCCAAGGAAATCGAGTATATGGACTTGGCCAACAAGATCACCAAACTGGCTTATGAGGAGGCGTTCGGAGGCCTGCGCGAGGGCATGAGCCAGCGCGAACTGGCCGCGGCCGTCAGCTCCGCGACGCAGAGGATGGGGGTCGCGGGCGGCGGTTGGCCCCAGTTTGGACCGGGCACGGCCCTGCCCCACGGATCGCGGGTCGAGCGGAAACTCGTCCCAGGCGACGTCGTCATGGTCGACGGAGGCTGCGGCGTCCAGGGCTACCGCTCGGACGTCACCCGCACGGTCGTTTTCGGCAACCCGACGGACAGGCAACGAAAGATCTGGAACGTGGTCCGGAAGGCGCAGGCGGCGGCGCAGGCCGTGGTCCGGCCGGGGGTCGCTTGCCAGGACGTGGACCGCGCCGCCCGACGGGTCATCGAGGAGGCCGGGTTCGGGCCGTGGTATAAATATTTCTCTCATAGGCTCGGCCACGGCATCGGGCTGGAGGGGCACGAGTATCCTTATCTCGTCAAGGGCAACGCGCTCAAGCTCGAGCCGGGCATGACCTTCAGCAACGAGCCGGGGATCTACATCCCCAGGGAATTCGGGGTGCGCATCGAGGACTGCTTCGTCGTCACGGAGGGCGGCGGCCGCGTCCTGGGCGGCATGGAAGCCGTCTCCCTCGAACAGCCTTTTTAGCGGACAGAGATTCTTTCCCCCCTGTTTTAAGCAGGCCGCTTCGAAAAAGGGAAACGTCCTGCTTGGCAAGGAGCTCTTGAACCCGGAGCGGGCCGAGCGGCTCCTCTCCTGGCGACACAGCGGCTTCTCCGTCCACAGCCGGGTCCGG
>CAZFTV010000020.1:9497-10682 GCA_964521765.1 uncultured Eubacteriales bacterium | reverse complement strand
CTGCCCGAAATGCGAGGGCCGCGAGAAACCCCTGGAGAAGAACCAAGCAAGTAGGAAGCGGGAGAAAGGAATCGGTTTGCAGCTAGTCCCACGATATATTAATATAAGCCGCAAAAGGACGGACAACGATGAATAGGAAGCAAACGGCGATCGCACTAACAACGACATTCTTGTGCTTGGCTATGGGATTCGGCCTCCTGGCGGTATCCTGGACGTCGAACGCCTCGGTCGAGGAACCGGCCGGAATCAAAAAGCGGACCGTGACCGTGGAGGGGGCGGATATTATCCTGGTTTTCATCCCGGCCGGAGAGTTCCTGATGGGGTCTCCGCAGGACGAAGCCGTACGGCAGCCGACCGAAGGACCGCAGCGCCGGGTCAAGATCGAGGAAGGGTTCTGGATGGGAGAGACCGAAGTGACCATGGGAGTCTGGCAGGCGGTGACGGGAGAGGATGTCGTCGGCTTTTTCGACGAAACCCCCGAGCACCCGGTCAAGTGGATGACCTGGGATGAGGTCCAGGGCTTCATCGCCGCCTTGAACTCCAAGACCGGGCGGAAATTCCGGCTGCCCTCCGAGGCGGAGTGGGAATACGCCTGCCGGGCGGGCACGAACACTCCTTTTTCGTGCGGCGACAGCCTGGGCTCGGACCAGGCCAACTTCGACGGGCAGTATCCCTATGGAAAGGCCTCGGCGGGCGACGCCAGGGAGGGAACGATACCCGTCAAAAGTTTTCCGCCGAACCCATGGGGGCTGTTCGACATGCACGGCAATGTCTATGAATGGTGCCAGGATGCTTACAATGCCGATGTCTATGCGCATCCCGAGTCATTCCAGAAGAACGCCGCGGGAAACCCGGTTTATCTCGGACCGGAACCCGAGCGTGTCTTCCGAGGAGGAAGCTGGCTGGGAAACGGCGCTTCCTGCCGCAGCGCCGGCCGCAACGGCGAGAACCACGAATATGCGTTCAATTTCCTTGGATTTCGCCTGGTCATGGACGAATAAAACACGGAAGGAGCCGAGCATGAAGAAAGAAACAAGGGGGCTGACCCGGAGAGAATTTGTCGGCCATTCCACCCGCGGCCTCGCTTCCCTGGGCCTCCTGGGCGCGGTGAGCCGGTTGCCCGCCCTGGGCGCTGCGGCGTCCGGTATCCTGCAGAACGGCCGTCCCGTCACGCGTGTCTTGGGC
>CAZFTV010000020.1:6334-9469 GCA_964521765.1 uncultured Eubacteriales bacterium | reverse complement strand
CCTGGAGAAGTATGCAGAGCCGGGAGGGATGGAGGCGATGAACGCCGGCCGGAACGATATGATCATCCGCAGGGCACTGGACCTGGGGATGCGTCATGTGGACACCGCGTTCAACTACGGTCTCGGCCGGAACGAAGAGATGATCGGAACGGTATTGAACGACATGAACTTCAGCGACAAGGTGGCCGTCGCCACCAAGGTCCCCTTGCTTCCAAAGACGGTCATTCGACAGATGGATCAGGCCCAGGTCGCCGCGTACGTGCTCAGGCATGCCGAGGGCAGCCGGAAAAGGCTCCGGAAGGACTCGATCGATTTTCTCTACCTCCATGACGTTCAATCCGGGGATTATATGAACATGCCCGGCCTGCTCCAGGGTCTAGAAACGGTCAGGAAACAGGGGATAGCGCGATTCGTCGGTTTCTCCACGCATACCAACATGGCCGAATGCCTTCGTCAGGCCGCGGCGGACGGCTCCTACGACGTCGTGCTCACCGCGTTCAATTATGCCATGGGTGAGAACTCCGACCTGATCGCCGCCATGAAGGGCGCGGCCGCAGCGGGCATCGGCCTCATCGCCATGAAAACGCAGTGCAAGCAGCCTTGGTACAGTTCGAGCGACGAAAAACCCGAGAGGCGCGAGTACCCCGCTAAAATCAGCCACCCGGCCCTGCTCAAGTGGGTTCTCCATCATGATTTCATCACCACGGCCGTGCCCGGCTGCCAGAATTTCGACGAATTGGAGCAGGATTTCGGCGTGGCCCTCAACCTGGACTATACCGAGGAGGAAAAGACTTTCTTAAAAGACCGCGTGGTCGCTGCCGCCCTGAGGGCCGTCTGTCAACAGTGCGGCGCGTGCGTGGCGACATGTCCGCAAAGAGTGGACATCCCTTCGCTTATCAGAGCGCACATGTACGTCGGAAGCTACGGAAACGCCGAGCAGGCGGGACAAGCGCTCCGCGGAATTCCAAGAGGTCGAGGCCTGGAGGGCTGTTCCTCCTGCGCGGACTGCGTCGCGAGCTGCCGCTTCAGGGTCCCGGTGGGGCAAAGGCTTGCCGAGCTGCGCGGGTTTCTTGCCTGAACAGTCAATTCTGAGGCACTGACCGGGCGGGGATCAATCTGAATATCCCGGAGAAAAAAACATCCAGAAGCCCTTTTGCTCAGATTTCACCACCGAACGCTCATGCTCCGAATTCATTTTGTGTTTCCCGGCGCCTCCCGTCGATTGTTTACAATCATTTTACACTCTTTTTACCCCGCGGTGACACGCCTTCGGGGCCGTCTTTGTATAGTGAGTGTGGATGTCGATAAAGACGTCCCGAAGGAGGTTATCATGAGAAAACGCATTTCGGCTGCGGCTGCGGTTCTCGCCTTGGCCTTCCTGCTTCCGGCCTGGAGCGGCGGAGCGGCGACGCAGGCGGACGCGACGAACCCCGTGGCGAGTCTCGTCCGGGTTCTCGAAGTCGGGAAACCGGTGACCGTCAGGAACCTGACCATCGTGCCCGTCTATGCCCGGAGGATCGCCGACCGGACTGAATATGTCACCCTCGAGGAGGCCCTCAAGACGAAGGCGATCGAGATCACCGAGGTCGACGGCGGCCGCGTTCCCCAGGTCAAGATCTCCAACCTGTCCAAGTCCGTCCTGTTCCTCATGGCCGGTGAGATCCTGACCGGCTGCCGGCAGGACCGGATCCTGGCCCAGGACGTTCTCCTGGCGCCCGGCACGAAGAACCTGATCGTGCCCGTGTTCTGCGTGGAACAGGGACGCTGGACGGCGAATTCCACAGCCTTCACCAGCAAGGAGAACCTCGGGACCTACAAGCTCAGGGCCAGGGCGGCCGAACAAGCGCCCGCGGCTCAGAGCCGGATTTGGGAGGAAGTTCAGGCCCAGAACCGGAACCTAGGCGTCGCTTCCGGAACGAGCGCCTACCAGGACGCCTATGACAAAGAGGAGCACAAGAAGGCCATCGGCGGGATCGAAAAGACGCTCGCCGATGAGCTGAAGCTGTCCGATGATACGGTCGGCGTGGTCGTCGGCCTGGGGGCTCGGCCGGTCAGCGCGGACATTTTCGCCAACGCTCACCTCTTCAAGAAACAGTGGCCGAAAATCCTGAAATCCTCGGCCCTGTCCTCGCTCCACGAAAAACATGACGGGGTGCTCAGCCAGAAGGCGGCGGCCGATTTCCTGAGAGCCTTTGCCGGCCGGGAATATTCCCGCAAGCCCGCTCTGGACCTGGGTTATGAGCTCGAGAGCGGCGGCGCGGCGGCGATGTTCAAAGCCCTCGTCCTCCGGGAGGCGGTCATCCACATGGCCGGCTTTCCCCAGGAGCCGGATAGGATGAAGGTCGTGGACACGCCCGAGCAGCGGATGCCCGTCATCCGCGGCGGAGGGCGGACGTCCCGGTGAACACGTCGCAGTGAACAGGCGAAACAGGGGGGAGGGTCTCGACGCCCCGCGTCACAACCCTCCCCCTTGTTTTCGTACGCCGGGCCGCCGGGTCTGTCTTCAGTGAGGCGCCCCGGAATCGCCGCCGGCGATGCGATGCCCAGCCGGGTCGGAAATCCCTTGGGCATCTCCCGGCGAGTTCGGGAAGGGCCCGGCGGCTTGAAAAGGATATCGCGGCGTGGGAAGATAGAAAAAAATGGAACGCTTGAAGCTGTCCTCCCGGCTGCGGCTGCTGTTCCTGGCGGCCGTGGTCCTGCCCGCGGGGTTTTTGGCCTTCCTTGCCGTTCGGGCCGTCAACCGCGAGGAAGCTTACATCGAGAAGCAGCTTGAGCGGACGATCGACGCCGAGCTCGTCCACGTCGTGGGATTGATGAGCTCGGAGCTCGAGAGCGTCAGGGACGAGCTCGACCGGTCGGCTCCCGCCGGGACAATGAATGACCCGGGATCGGCGTTCGCTTCCTGGAAAGCATCGAGCCCGCTGGTTCGAACCCCGTTCCTTCTTTCCCCCGGGCTCGAAATTCTCTGGCCCCGCCCGACGTCCTCGGCGTCCGAAAACGAGATCGCCTTTCTCAGGTCCAACCGGGAATTCGTCACGGATCAAGCCGAGATTCCGGTCTACCAGAACATCGTCGATGTTTACGGCCCGGAGATCGCGGGTCTTGCCGGACTGGAAACGGGCGGCGCGGAAGCCG
>CAZFTV010000020.1:0-6324 GCA_964521765.1 uncultured Eubacteriales bacterium | reverse complement strand
AGGCAGCACGCCGTCCGGGACCAACTGCCGCGACGGGAAGCGCCGGCCGCCGGGGAGAAAGACAAGATCGCCTCCGGGCCGGGCGGGTCTCATCCTGTTCAGGCCCGCTCGCCGGCCAAGGAAGAAGCCCGAACCCTGGAAGCGGCTCCCGCTGAAGCAACCGTGAACAAGAGCGCGTCCACGGCTCCCGCGCCGCCCCCCGGCCGGGAGAAGACAAAAGACCCCGGCGCCGATTACGCTCAATCCCAGATGGTTTTAAAGGAATTCGAAGCCAACGAAAACATCCGTGAGCAGGTCTACCAGCAGGCCCGGGAGCGCGGCCGCGAGCCCCTGAGCCGGTCGGTCGTCCCCGGCGCAGGCCGGGCGTCAAAGCAGGCGACGCCGGCCCGGACCGAGTCGATTTTCATCTCCGAGCCGATGAAGTTCAGCCGGATCATCTCCGGCCGCGACACCGGACTGATCCCGCGCTTTCTCGGCGAGGACCTGTTTCTATTCTTCTGGAAGAGATCCGGGAGCGGGGCCATCCTCGGCTGCGTCATCGATTCCTCCGTCCTCAAATCCCGGCTTGTGGGCGCGCTGCCACCGGCGTATTCCTCCTCCCGCATTCTGACCGTTCTCGACGAATCCGGCCAGCCGCTCTTCACTCCCGATGAGGAAGGGGCGCGCGATTGGCGCCGCCCCTTTGTTTCGCGCGAGGTGAGCGAGCTCCTGCCCCGCTGGGAGACGGCGGCCTACCTCACCGACCCGGGCCTCATCCGCTCGCGGGCGGACTTCACGGCCCTGGTCCTGTGGATTCTCGTCCTGACCTTTCTCGTCTCCATCCTGACGGGCGGAACCTTAGTGCTCAAGACGCTCCGCCGCGAGATGGAAGCGGCCCGGAACAAGACGACATTCGTCACCAACGTCTCCCACGAGCTCAAGACGCCCCTGACCTCGATCCGGATGTTCGCCGAGATGCTCAAGGAAGGACGGCAGAGCGAGCCGGCCAAGCGGGAACAATATCTGGGTCTCATGGTCTCGGAGACAGACCGCCTGACCCGGCTCATCAACAATGTCCTCGATTTTTCCAGGATGGATAAAGGAAAGATAACCTACTCTGTGAAGCTCCTCGACGTGGGCCGGCTGGCGGAAGAAGTCGCCGAGAGCCAGCGGCCGAGGCTCGAGCCTAATGGATTCCATCTCGCTCTCCGCACGCCGGACGAGCGCGTCTTCGTCCGCGCGGACGAGGAAGCGCTCAAACAATCGTTGCTCAACCTCCTGTCCAACGCGGAGAACTATTCGGACGCGATCCGGGAGATCGAAGTCGAGGTCGCGGCCGAAGCCGGCGAGTCCTTCATCCGCGTCTTCGACCGGGGCATCGGCGTTCCGCGCCAGCAGGCCAAGAAAATCTTCCAGGAATTCTTCCGCGCGGACGATTCCTTGACGGCCAGGACGAAGGGCACGGGGCTGGGGCTGACGATCGCCCGCCGCCTGGTGCGCGACCAGGGCGGCGATCTTGTTTATGCGCCCCGCCCGGGCGGCGGCAGCCTGTTTGAGATCTGGCTGCCCCGGGTCGAGGCGCCATGAGGAAAGAAAAAATCCTCGTCGTCGAGGACGACGCCGCCATCCTGACCGGCCTCGTCGACCTGCTGCGGGGCGAGGGCTACGAGACCGCGCAGGCCGCGGACGGAAAGGAAGCCCTGAGGCTCTTCGCCGCGTCGCGGCCGAGCCTCGTGCTCCTGGACATCATGATTCCGGAGAAGAGCGGCTACGATGTCTGCCGCGAGATCCGGTCCAAAGACGCGCGGACTCCCATCCTCATGCTGACGGCCAAGGGCCGGGAGGCGGACAAGGTTGTGGGCCTGGAGTTGGGTGCGGACGACTACCTGGTCAAGCCCTTCGGGGTGGCCGAGCTCCTGGCCCGCGTGCGAGCCTTGCTCCGCCGGGGCCGGACCGCGACGCGGCCCCAAGACTTTAGCCCTATCGTTTTCGGCGATGTGCGCGTCGACCCGAAGACTTACGAAGGTCGGCGGGGGAACGAGCATTTCACTCTGACCGGCCTGGAGCTCAAACTGCTCAGGCATCTCGTCGACAATGACGGCCAGGTCATGGAGCGCTTCGATCTCCTGGAAGCCGTATGGGGGATGAAATACGAGGGGACGACCCGCACTCTGGACCAGCACATCGCTCGACTGCGGCGCAAGGTCGAGTCCGACCCGTCCTCGCCCCGCCACATCCTGACCGTGCACGGCGTCGGCTACCGCTTCCGCTCCAAGCCCTGAAAACCCAAAATTGCCGATAGCCTCTGAAAGAATGGACGCGAGTCTATCGGCAATCTAGGGTGAAAACGAAGATTCCGGGCGCAGGGGTCGAGCGAATCCCGGCGATGAGCGGGCATCCCGCCGCCGGCCCGGCGCGGTCCTTCAGGGGGCAAGCAGGCGCTCGCCGAAGGCGCGCAAGATCCGGAAGCTGGGCCCGTCAAACCCTCCCTCGGCGACGGCAACGACGGAAAAACATACTGCCAAGGCGAGAAAACAGGCCAAAGGGACGCGCAGAAACAACTCGTAGTTCTTGCGGCCAGGGCTCCAGTCCCGGCGGTCGCGGACCCGAAACGTAAAGAAGCTGAACACCGAGACCGCGCCGAACCAGGCCGCGAAGTTGACGAGGGGCACGCCGAAGAAGACGGGCGACAATAGGTCGTTCCATCGCCAGAACAGGCCCGATAGCGACGCCAGGGGGTCGATCTGCGCGTCCAGGCACAAGGCCATCGCGGCGGCCGCACCGGCCCGGCGCCACGCTCCTTTCCAGGGAGCCAGCCACGCCGCCCACTCGCTCAACCGGTCGGTCACGGAGATCGCGACGGCGAAGACCATGCTCCAGGACAACACCGTGCACAGCGGAGCGGGGAGGAACCAGAGATAAACGCGGAATCCGGGCTCGCTGAAGAAGCCCATGATGATCCCCGTGTTCTCGAGCAGCAGGCCGAAGGAGAGGGCGACGCCGAAGAATAGGGCCAGGGCGTGGCGGCCGCGGGCGAGAATGATATGGACGGCGAGCAGCGCCGCCCAGAAGAACGCCGAGAACTCGTAGAGCGCCTTCATCTGGTCGCGAGTGAAGGGATAGGGCAGATAAAAAAAGAAGACGGCCAGGGGCACGCCCAGGACAAGACCGGCCAAGGCCAGATAGGCTTTCCAACGGGGCGCCGCCCGCTTCGACCTCCGGATGCGCAGGATGAAGTACAGGGTAAACCATGACAGCGGGAAGAGCGTCGTGACGAAGAACATCTGGCGCGGGAATCCGGCGCCGGCGAAGGCCTGCGCGGGGACGTTGGCCAGCGTGGCGTGGAGCATCCCGACCGCGGTGATGTAGACGAGCCAGATCGGGAAGTGCTCGCGAAACTCGCGGGCGATGCCTTGCCGGGAAAAAAGCGGCGGGAGGGACTCGCCCGTCGGGTTCGTTGCGCCCGCGGACGCGGTCTCGGTCCGCGGCTTTTTGTCTTTCACCGGCCGCAAGCATAAAGGGGGGCCGGGAGCATGTCAAGAACGGCCGGGAAAGACAGGATGCATCTCATTTTTTGTGATGTGTACACATGATTAGAGGTGCATCCGAAAACTCGGCCGGGATTGACAGCTTCCGGGGGGAATGATATTTCTCACCGGACTAGGGTCTCCGGATGAAGAAAAGCGAAGGGAGTCTGTTGCCGCGGCTTGTCAGGGGAGGGATTTGGCTCGGCGCTGCTGCGTTTCTCGTGTTTTCGCCGGCCCGGGGAGGCAGCTGGAACAACATCCTTATCAGCGCCAGGACGGCCGCCATGGGAGGGGCCTTCGTTTCGATCTCCGGCGACCCGAGCGGCGTATTTTTCAACCCCGCCGGTCTCGCCGGGATGCGGAGCGTCTGGACCGTCGACCTGGAGGGATTCTACGTCCGGCCCGATCATTCCTACGGCGTCCCCGGCCGGCCTCCGGCTGTCAGCCGCCGCCACGGCGTCATGCCTCAAGGATTTGCGGCCTATCGGCCGAACTCGAAGCTGACTTTCGGCTTCGGCGTCTTCCTCGCTTACGCGGCCAGCGGAGTCGATTGGAAACAGCAGGACACGGGAATGCCGCTCAAGTCGGCGCTGGGAATCTATTCCCTCTCGCCCGCCGTCGCCTATCGCCTGAGCGATCGCCTGTCCGTCGGCCTTGCCCTGAACATCTACCGGGCGGGACTGAGCCTGACCACGGAGATGGAGCCCTTCGGGCTTATCAATAATGACGAGACCGGAGGAGCCGTTTCAGCGAGCCTGGGGCTGTTGGCTCAACCTTTCCCTGAACTGAGCCTGGGGCTCTGTATCAAGGGCCCGGCCAGGATGAAGACCGCCGGCCGCACCTCCTTGGATTTCGAGGGCATCACCCTCCGGTTTCCTTCGGAGACATCGTTTCAACTGCCCTGGGATGTCGAAGCCGGCCTTTCTTATCGCGCCGGAGGACGTCTTTTGATCGCTGCTTCCGCCGAGTATGCCATGTGGTCCTCCCTGAAAACGCTCGACAAGGTCTTTAAGGACGTTCCCCTCGCCGGGGACGTCTCCGTTCCCGCGGCCATGAATTACCGGAACATCCTTATCCTGAGGGCCGGCCTGGAATGGTCCGTATCTTCCGCGCTTCAGGCGCGGGCCGGGTTCAGCTGGGATCCGGCCGCCGCCCCCGAAGAAAGCTTGAACCTGGGGAATATCGACGTCGACAAGCGAACCGTCACCCTGGGATGCGGATGGCGGACCGTCCGAGCACAAATCGATTTCGCCTGCGGCTACGCCTTCGGCGCCTCGCGGCAAAGACAATTCGAAGAGGCCGGCCTCGTCACGGTCGAGACATATGGCCTCGATATCTTTTTTGTGGGCTTGGGCCTTCGATATTTTGTGGAAAAATAAGCGGGTTTGAAGAAAAGCGTCCGTACGACGTCAAGTCAATCACGCAAGTCGTCTGCTGTGCCGCCAACGACGGGGTTGAATGGTGCACGATGACAAGCGGATTTTCCAGGCTTGACATCCCGTCCGGGCCGACCTAGAATCCCGCTTAAGACGAAGGGGTTCAGTTGATTTTCTCCGAAATGTCATCTTGCCATTGGGTAAAACGCTTCATGCTCGATGAAATATACCCATGTCCTTAACCGTAGACAGGCTGGAGTTCGTAGCTCTATGGATGGGCTTTGAGAAGGAGGTTCTTATGCCGACCCGCATAAGACGACAGGATAAATGCATGGGCAGGTGGCAAGTCATTGAACAAACAGGCTTTATCGTGACTTTGGCGGGAAATCCTAAGGTGTCTTATGAGGACAGAAAAAAGAAGCTCCGCGTCTTATACGGATCCGTCTAATTATTGTTCGGCGGATGATACGCGGGTTCGAAAGAGGATCTCATGCAAAGGTTGACCACGCTGGTATTCCTTCTTGTGGCGGTTGCGCTTTGCTTGGACCCCGCAGCGGCCAAGACGGGAATCGACAGCCTCAGACCACCCATCATCGACATGCACCTTCATGCATACCGGTTGGACGGCGGAGAACCACCCGAAGTGAATCCGGTCACCGGACAGCCGTCTGCTGCGAGAACAAGCGCCGAACTTCGCGACATGACCCTTGCGGAGCTTGAGCGCTATAACATTGTGAAGGCTGTCACCAGCGGGCCGCCGGAAACGGTCGCCCAGTGGCGCGAGACCGCTCCGGACAGGATCATGGTCGGTGCGTGGATCGACGAGGCGGGCTCTCTGCCTGATCTCGCGAGACTCCGCGCCGAAATGCAAGCGGGGCGCGTGCACGTTCTGGGCGAGTTGATCCTGCAACACAGAGGCATGGCGCCGAACGACCCTCGCTTGGAGCCCTACTACGCCCTCGCCGAAGAAACGGACATCCCAGTCGGGATCCACACGGGGCTTGGCCCCCCGGGAACGCCGTACGACCCGTGCTGCCCGAACTTCCGTGTGACGCTCGGAAACCCGATCCTCGTTGAGGAAGTGCTCATTCGCCACCCACGGTTGCGCATCTACCTGATGCACGGCGGGTGGCCGTACCTTCAGGAAACGAAGGCAATCCTGTCGGTGTACCCGCAGGTCTATGTCGATCTTGCTACGATCAATTGGATCATCCCCCGGGAAGAATTCCACAGCTACCTGCGGGAACTCGTCCGCGCCGGTTTCGGCAAGCGGCTGCTCTTTGGGTCAGACCAGATGGTGTGGCCTGAGGCCATCGGAATGGCAGTGGAAGGGATCGAATCAGCCGCTTTCCTGACAGAAGAGGAGAAGCGGGACATCTTCTACAACAACGCCGTGCGTTTCCTCAGGCTCGACGGAAAGTGATGTCCGCAACGTTAGGGCC
>CAZFTV010000019.1:13495-15578 GCA_964521765.1 uncultured Eubacteriales bacterium | reverse complement strand
TCCGGGCCGCGGTGGACGATCGCGTCGCACATGGCTTTGACCGTCTCCCGGGAGCTCGGCGGGAGGTCTTCCCGGCCGAGGCTCAGCATGCCGCAGATGCCGCACATCGGGGGTCATTGTATCCGGTTTCCGAAAAATTCGCCATCCGGCCGGGTTTGCGTAGTGGCGTGCGTCTGCTCCGCCGGCGACTTTTCCCAACTTACCGCCGGCATTCCGGAGACGGCCTCGGCGGCCGGCTGTTCTCCGAGGGCGCTGAGCTCGTTTAGATACATGGCGATTCCTGTAACAGACAAGGGAATCACCTAAGTATATGAACGAGCTCAAGCTGGCAAGGATTGCGAAGCGTCGCCGATGCTCAGCGAGGGCGGAGGCATTTGAAATGCGTCCGCCGCCGGGGTATAGTGGGCTGGGTTCGCGGCCATGAAGCGCCTCATCATCAACGCCGACGACTTCGGGCTCAGCCGCTCGGTCAACGAGGGCATCATCATGGCCCACCGCCGGGGCATCCTGACCTCGGCCACCCTCATGGTCAACACGCCGGGGTTTGAGGAGGCGGTCCGACTTGCCGCGGCAAACCCCCGCCTGGGCGTCGGCCTGCACCTGAATTGGGTGCGCGGCCGGCCCGTCTCCTCGCCGGAGATGGTCCCCAGCCTGGTCGATTCCCGCGGGCTTTTCTTCTCGAGCGGCGGAGCGTTTTTAAGGAAGTTCCTCTCGGGACGCATCAAGAGAGAGGACCTGGAGAGGGAAGGCCGGGCCCAGGTCGAGCGAGCCCTCGGCGCGGGCGTCAGGCTGAGCCATTTCGACAGCGAGAAGAACGTCCACGTCTTTCCCCGGCTGATGGACGTCGTCGTCGGGCTGGCCGGGTCCTACGGGGTCCGGAAAGTCCGGTTCATAAGGGAATTCGGGCTCTCCGGCTCCCCCGCTCAGTCGCTCAAGGCCCTCCTCCTCTCCCTCGCCTGCCGTTTGTCCGCCTCCAGCGTGCGGCGCGCCGGTATCGTGATTGCCGACAGTTTTTATGGTATATGTAATAGCGGCCGCATGACGGCAAGGCGGCTGATGAAGATCTTCGGCGGCCTCCCAGGGGGATCGGCCGAGGTCATGGTCCACCCCGGGTTCGTCGACCGGGAGCTCGAAGAGCTGAAAGGAACGATGGGGTCCTACTACATCAACCGCCGCCGGGAGAGCGAGCTCCGGGCGCTCACCGACCCGCGCCTCCCGGAGGAAGCCCGCCGCCTGGGCGTGCGGCTCATCAGCTTTCACGACCTGTGAAGAAGAACATGAAGAAAAACACGAAGGCGCCGTATCTATCCGTGGTCGTGCCCTTCTTCAACGAGGAGGACAGCGTCGAGGAGCTCTACCTCAAGCTGACGGACGTGCTGAAGAAGCTCGGGAAAACCTACGAGCTCATCTTCGTCGACGACGGAAGCCTCGACCGTACGCCAGAGAAGCTCGCGGCCATCCACCGCCGGGACCCGCACGTCCACGTCATCCGCCTCAAGCGGAACTTCGGCCAGACGGCCGGCCTCCAGGCCGGGTTCGACTTCAGCCGGGGCGAGATCGTCATCTCCATGGACGGCGACCTTCAGCACGACCCGGCCGAGATCCCGCGTTTCCTGGAGAAGATCGACGAGGGCTACGACATCGTCAGCGGCTGGCGCAAGAAGCGCGTGGACAACCCCATCCTGCGCAAGGCGCCCTCCTGGGCGGCGAACCGCATAATGAGAAAGCTCTCGGGCGTGCCCATCCACGACTTCGGCACGACCTTCAAGGCCTACCGCCGGGAGGTTCTCAAGGACCTGCGCCTTTACGGCGAGCTTCACCGCTTCATCCCGGCCCTGATCAGCCGGACGGGGGTGAAGATCGTCGAGATCCCCATCACCAACATCGTCCGCCCCAAGGGCAAGTCCAAGTACGGTTTGTCGCGCGTGCGGCGTGTGCTTTTCGACCTGATGACCGTCAAGTTCCTGATCAGCTTCATCGACCGGCCCCTGCAGCTTTTCGGAATGGTGGGCCTGCTGGTGGGCGGCCTGGGCTTCAGCCTGGCCCTGCTCCTCACCCTGGGGCATTACTTTTTCGGCTGGCC
>CAZFTV010000019.1:0-13485 GCA_964521765.1 uncultured Eubacteriales bacterium | reverse complement strand
GATCCGGGACAACCTGGGCAACCTCCTGTTCGCCGTCTTCCTGATGATCGTCGGGCTGCAGCTCGTCCTGACCGGCCTTCTGGCCGAGGTCATCTCCCGCATCTACTTCGCCACGCACCGCATCCGGATCTACACCGTGGGAGGCGTCCTCTCCCGCAGGCCGGACGAAGGGGAGCCTGGGGATTGAGCGAGGGGGCGTGCCGGGGAAGATGAGCTCTTTCCTCGTCGGCCAGGAACGCCGGCCGGTGGACGCCGTTCTGTGGGCCGTGGTGCTCGCCCTGACGGCGGTGTTTTTCGTCCTCATGCTCCACGACCTGGGCTCTCTCTCCCTGTGGATGGACGAGGGGTTTCATTCGATCGCCTCCCAGACGATCCGGGAGCACGGCTACCCGCTCTTCCCCTCGGGCCACATGTATTACAAGGCCATTCTCTATACCTATGTCCTGGCCCTGGTCACGGCCGTGTTCGGCCAGACCGAATTCACGCTGCGCATCGTGAGCCTCCTGGCCGTTGCCGCGAGCCTCCCTCTCCTCTTCCACATGGTCAAGAAGTCTTTTTCGCGTTGGGCCGCGCTGGCCGCCGTCGTCATCATGGCCCTCTCGCCCTGGGTCGTGGAGAACGCCCGGCTGGCGCTCTACTTCGCCCCATTGCAGCTCTTTTACCTGTTGAGCCTCTATTTTTTCCACAGGGGGTTTTTCGAGGACCACGCCCGAAGCCGCTGGCTGGCCGTCCTGTTCTTCATCCTCACGCCCCAGGTCCACCAGCTGGGCATGGGCGTCTGGTTCTGCTTCCCCGCCCTCCTCTTTCTGCGGGGCTTGAGGAATTTTTTCAAGAAACCCGTCGTCCTTCCCTTTCTGGTCGTCACCGTCTTCTACGGCCTGATGCAGGTCGGGGAGTTCTTCTTCTGGAAAGTGGGCTACGTCTACGCCAAGACCGACACCAGCCTGCGGGGCATGGTGAATTATTTTTTCGGCGGCTTTTCTCTGGATTACTTCAGGGAATTCTTTAAAAGCTTTCCCTGGATGAGCCTTGCGGTCCTGGGAGGGGTTTTCCTTTGTCTCGGCGCCCGGAGGGTGGTCAGGGAAAGCGAAGAGGACGCCCGCCTCTTCCGCGAACGCTGGCTGTTCTTCAATATGTGCCTGCTCTTCCCCCTGGTTTTCCTCGGCTTTTTCCGGACCCACGTGCAGCCCCGCTACCTCTTCCAGCTCTACTCCGTGTTCGTCATTCTGTTCTGCGTGAGCCTCCTTGTCTTGGGGCGAGTTCTGGTCGAGGAATTCCTCTGGCCGCTTTTTCCGGGGCTGAAGAAGCGGGCGGGCGCGACGCGAGCGCTTGGGATCGTTGTCTTTGCCGGCCTCGTCTTTCTCTTCGCCGACAACATCGGGCTCGCCAGGGTCAAGCCCATCGTTGAAAGGCGCTACGGCGACCCGATCTCAACGGAGATCATCACTCGCTCCGGGCGGTTCGAGCATTACGACCACCGGGGCCTCGGCCTCTACGTCCGGCATTTCCTGAAGCCCAAGGACGACATCGTCATCGCCATTCACGTCGTCTTCGGCCGCATCTATGCCGGGCAGGTCGACTACTGGCTGTGGTCTGGGGGGCCCGGAACCTGGGACGCCTGGGAGAAGACCGGGGACGGCTGGCGCGATTTTTACGTCGGCGCCCGCTGGCTCAACTCCCTGGACGGCTTGAGGGAGGTCATCGCCTCGAACCCCGGCCGCCGGGTCTGGCTCATCGCCTCTCCCTCGCTCGAACGGCGCGATCATATCAGCCGGGAGATCGCCGATTTTATCCTGTCCGATCCGGCCCGGCTCGTATTCCGCGGCAAAGACGGCATATCCGCCGTATTTCTCTGGAACGAGCAGCCGGCCGAGTTGACCGCGGGAGGCCTGGCGGTCGAGGCCGAGTGGCTTCCCGCCCGCTCCTCCGAGGTCGTTTTTGGACAGGAGTTCTCGAAAAAGGCCGGGTTGCGGCTTATCCCCGGGAAGGGAAAAGAGGTTTTCCGCTACACGATGCCCCACAATCTTCCGGCCGGCCGCTACAGGCTGACGATTCGGGCCGTGCTGCCGCCGTTGCGGCCGGGAGCGCCCGCCGTCTCCGGCGGGCCGGAAGGTTCCGGAAAACTCCTGGGGATCACTGTCCTCGATGAAAAAAACAGAGAGAGGCTGCGGACGGTTTTCCTGACGGAAGAAGAATCCCTCGGGGCAGCACCGGCTCGGACGGACTTCGTCCTTCGCCGGGACGGCCGTCCGACTCTCGAATTCCTCTATGACGGTACGAGGGAAATTTGGCTCGACGGGCTGGACATCGAACCGGTCAAGGAAGCGCGAAAGCCATGAACGAATTTCCGGGCAGCACTCAGAAAGAACTGATGAGCAGGGGCCGCTCCCTGTCCGGCAAATACTCCCGCCTTTTTTCCGGCCGAAGGGACCCGGCGGGGATGATCTGGTATGAGCTCGTCAACCTGTTCTTTGCCCGCCTGCCGGGCGCTTTGGGGTTCGCCCTGCGCAAGCTTGTCTATCCCACGCTTTTCGGCCGGGTCGGGCGCGGCATCATCTTCGGCCGGAACATCACCTTCCGGCATCCCCACAAAATCCGCGTCGGAGAAGGCACGGTCATCGACGACGACGTCGTACTGGACGCCAAGGGCGAAAAGAACGCCGGGCTAGACATCGGCGCGAACGTCTACCTCGGCCGGTCCGCCATCCTGTCCTGCAAGGAGGGGTCGATCGAAATCGGCGATTTCTGCAACATCTCTTCCCGCTGCACGATCCTCAGCGAGACGCGCGTCAGGCTGGGGAAGTACTGCTTTCTGGCGGGCGATTGCTACCTCGTGGCCGGCGGGACACACAGCATCGACCGAATCGACGTGCCCATTATGTTCCAGCCCTCTCTCGACCGCGGCGGGATCGAAATCGGCGAGGACGTCTGGCTGGGCGCGGGCGTCATCGTGCTCGACGGCGTTACGATCGGCCGGGGCTCGGTCGTGGGCGCCGGGTCGGTCGTCAGCCACTCCCTGCCGGAATACAGCGTCGTCACCGGATCGCGGGTCAAGACGATCTGGGACCGCCGCCAGGGCCCGCCGGCGTCCCGGCCTGAGAAGGAACAGTCCTAAAGATTTTCTCGGCCGTCAGGCCGAAGCGGTTGATGATTTGAACCCGCCGGCGAAGTCGGGCGGAGGGAGGCTACTTCCCCAGTTCGCTCTTTAGAATATTCAAAAAACGGGTCGTGGAGATGTACCGGTCGGCCAGCAACCGGCCATTGAATATCAGATTGAAGACACCGTAAGCGGAAGGGGCCTTTTGCGCCTGAGCAGCCGTCTTGAGCTCGGTGATTTTCGGCTGCAACTTCCTCTTTTTGAGAATGGGCTTGACCTCCTCGATGAAGCGCGCCACCCATGGGCATTGCCTCGAATAGACGATGGTCAATTCCGGGTACGAAGAAGGTTTCTGCCGCAGGACGTTGAAACTAGGCGCCGGGCCTTTTCGGAAAGATTTCGCCAGAAGCTGTTCGTCTCCTTCCTCCGCCACAAGCCGGTACCCGTTCTTGAGGAAGATGTCCCTGCGGGCCATGAACGCCCTGTCGCTGGTCATGACCGCGACGCCCAGCATGCCCTCGGCGTCGTTTTCGACCTCCCGAAGGAGATGGGTCCCCAAACCCCGGTGCTGATTCTTTTTCCCGGTCGTCCAAAGACAGTGGATGAACATGTATCCCCTGGCCCGGACCGACCGCCAGGCGTGTTCCCCCGGGACAGTCTCAATGAATCCTACCGGTTTCTTCTCCCCTTCCATGTAGAGGAGCTTGATTTTCAAGCCGTTTTCAAATTGCTCCCTGAGCCACTCGACCTTGCGGCGGTAAAGCTCATGCCGGGGATTGATGAAACAGACGGCCTGGGGATGTTCGGCCAGATTTTTCGCCGTGACCTCGACGATATGAGTCTTCATCTTTCCTCGTCCCATGCCGTGCTCCTCAAAGAGATGGGGGGAATAGGCCCCGATCTCCCAGGTTATTGTATCAGACCGGGATCACGGGAAAAATGAGTTTTAGGTTTCGAGCATGATATTCCCATGGAAATGAGCCGGCGGCCTAGATTTTCGTGCTCAGCAACAGGCGTTTTCTCTTCGTTTCGGGAAAGCGCTCGATGGCGTAGCGCAGGGTCGTGCGCGGTATGCGCGGGCCGCGGGCGAGGAGGAACCTCTCGAGCCTTGCCGGGTCGGTTTTTCCCGCTTCACGAAGGAGCCAGCCGTTGGCCTTGTGGATGAGGTCGTCGTCGACCCCGAAGACCGAGACGGCGATTTCATAGATCGCCTCAAGAAAGCGGCCGCGCCGCGCAGGCATGATGAACGAGACGAGCGAGGCCCGCTTGACCCAGCGGTTCGGGTGAAAGGCCCATGACTTGATCCGTTCGATATGAGACGGGTGCGAAACGAGGAAGGGGCTCATGACCTCCGAGCAGAAGACATCCACGGAAGCCCAGTTGTCCAAGAGATTACCCGAGAGCCATTTTTTCGCCCTCGGGAACAGCCCCGGAGGGAAGGACTGCTTGAAACGGCCGAGGATCAGAAACCCGACGGCCTTGGCCTCGAGCTCCTTGTCCCGGAACAAGATGTCGCACAGCGCGACCGCGTCCCCGACCGTCCATGTTTTCTGGACGGTCCGCCCCAGCTCCGCGGCCAGGGCCCGGACCTCGGCCGAGGACGCGCCGTAGCACTTGACCGTCTCCTTGAAATACTTCTCCGCTCCCGCGGCCTTCACCGGGTCGGCCAGCGCCCGCAGCCTCGCCCGGATCTCGTTCGCTGCGGCCTGAGGGGCGGGCTTCATTTTTTTCATTTGGCGACAGACATCTATTTTACCTAGTTTTCAGTATTCATGCTTAGGGAAATGATATCTCTTTAACTAATTTATTCAATGATTTCAGGGGCGCCCCTTTGCTCAGACGAGGCCTCCTCGGATTCAGCGCTGCTCCGGGTCGGTGCGCACGTCGATGATTTCGTTCCGCCGCAGATTGAGTTGGGTTGACAAAGACTGATAATGGCCGATCCGGACATGTCCGGAATCGACGACTTCGATCTCCCCCATCGTCGTGTCGAGCGGGATCCATCCGACTTCCCCCATATAGACCTCGTTCCAGCCGTGCTGGCCGAACGATTTGCCGGTATGCACGCAGCCCCAGACCACCCGGGCTGGAATGCCAAGGCTGCGGCAGAAGGCGGCCATGAGGAAGGAATGGCCGCCGCAGTCGCCGGCTCGCTGGTCGTACGTGCCGCGGGCGGTGATGCCGCCCGGGATGGCGCCCTTGATGTTCTCCGCCACCCAGCGCCCCAGGAGCTTGACCGCTTCCCATGTGTCTCCGGCGTCCTTGGCGATGTCCCGGGCGGCGGCGGCGAGAAGCGGGTCGTCGGACTGAGTCATGTCGTCCGCGGCCAAAAACTCGGCGAGGTCGGCCCGGCCGCTGAAGTCGGGCGGAAAGGGCGGCGCGCTGGCTCCGTCGTAGCGGGTATGAGAGACTTCGAACACGCCATCCACTCGATTGTCGGCGACCGTGCCGTTGAAGCGCTGGCCCGGGACGTTCAGCGATTCAGGCGAGACGCGCAGCCCGGTCGGCTCGAGCTCCAGGCGGGCTTTCAGGTAGGAAATGGCCTTGGGGTTCGAGACAGCCCGGTCGCTGGCCGTCAGGAAAGCGTGATCCATGTTCACGGATCGGATGCGGTCGCCGACAGAAGCATCGGCGAGATAGATCAGGCCGCCCCCCAAAGCGGTTTTTTGGACTGCGATGCCGCGCCTGGTTTCGAGCCAGAGCCTTGCCCTCTGGCCGGTGCGGCGGTTGAACGAGTCGAGGACGACGGTCTCCACGTCGCGCCCGGCGAGACGAAGTGTCTCCTCGCCCGCCCGGCTGAAGACGGTCTCCTGCACGGCCCCGTCCCGGCCGTCGAAGATCAAGTATGTCTTTTCCTTCAAGCCCTTTCGGACGAAGTCCTCGAGAAGGTCGGGAAAGAACAGAGTGTTCGCCAGGATCGCGCCCGCGGGGAGCGCGACGGATAGCCGGCCGCCTTCGGACTCGATCAGGGCCTTATCCCCCTCGATGCGGATGGACGATGCCAGGCGCGCCGCGCCATGGACGATGAGGCTGTCGTGATAGATGAATCGGCCGGTGGAAGAGTCGATGTGGTAGGTCAAGGTCAAGCGCGATTCGACCAGCCGGCCGAGGACGGTCATCAGCGTCAGGGACTCATGCTTGAGCTCGAGCAGGTCGCGGCCGTCGAGGCGTATCGGCGAGAGGACGACGCGTGTGTGTCCGCAGGTGACGCCGTTGACGTCCGTGGCGAAATGAAACTCCTCGGATTGGCCTCGGCCGGGAACGGCGCACAGCACGAGCCCGATCATCAAAATTGAAAGAGAGCTTTTTCTCATGAGGACCTCCTTGGAATGGCTGTTTCTTATGGGGTTTTCAAGGCATCTGCAGATGCGCTTCATTGGTCCACTTGACCCGCGGAGCGGCCCTGGACATGAGCCACCAAGCGATGAGCGCGGCGAGCGGCAGCAGGACCTGGACCGGCCAGGACGCTGACCTCAGGCCCTGGCCGAAGTCGGAACCCCGCCATAGACGGATGCCGACGACGAAGACCATAAAGAATGTGATGCCCATAAAGACGAGGATGGGTGCGGTCATGGCCCGGGCTCCGAAGCGCCAGACACTGAGGTAACAAAGGGTGACGAGCGGCAGCGTGACGGCGGCCATGATGTTGATCAGGGAGAAGCGGCCGAAAAAGGCGGGGGACGTCCCCCAGGCCAAGCAGGGTGTAAAGGGTCAGGAGCAGCCAGTAAACGAAGACGCCGGCCAGTCCCAGCCTCAGCTTGGCCTGGGCGATAGCCCCGTCACGGACCGGCAGCATGCGCAGGAAGGCATAGGACTCCTGCCGCTCGCTCCACAGCACTGAGCTGCACAGCCAGACTGGGGCCATGAGGGTCAGAAAGACGATGTACCCGCGCCTTCCCTCGTTGAAAACGAAGTTGTAGAGCGGGAACCCGAAAGTCATGAGATGGGTGAAATACCAAAAGGCGTTGCGTCTGATGATGGGCCACATGTCATTCTCCTTGGGTCAGGTGGATGAGGACATCGGACAACCGCGCGTTTTCCACCTTGACGTCGCCCGCGGCCAGCCCGCAGGCGATCTTCTCGTGGAGCGCCGGGAAATCGGAGCACAGGCCGGAGTTGCCGAAGGGATGGCGGCGAAGACCGGCGAGCGAGGCCACTAGGGCCGGATCAAGGGCGTTGTCGCGGAAATCGACCCGCTTCCACCGCTCGAGCAGCTCCTCCTTGTCGGAGTCCAGGATCATCCTTCCATGGTGCAGGATGAGGACGCGCTCGGACACCTCGTCCAGACCTTCGGAGACGTGCGAGCAGACGACGGCCGCCCTGTCGCCGCCGGAGACGAAGTCGCGAAGAGTGTCGAGAAGGAAGCGGCGGTGCGCATCGTCCAGCCCGGCCGCCGGTTCGTCGAGGAGCAGAAGGTCGGGCTGATGGGAGAGGGCCAGGGCCAGCGAGAAGAGCGTCTTCTGCCCTCCGCTCAAATGGCGAAATTTTTTCTGCGGGGAGATGTGGAAGCGGTTAAGCAGGCGGGAGAACCGGCCGCCGTCCCAACGGCTGTAGAAGCGAGAGGCGAAGCGGCCCAGATATTCAGCGGTGCGGTCCGGGAAGTACGGCGGCTCCTGAGGGGCGTAACCGATGCGGTCCTTGATTTCTTTCTCCCGCTCCGCATAGGCGCTTCCGAAAACGAGAAGGGCGCCGGAATCGGCCGATATCTGCCCGGCCAGGAGCTTGACCAGGGTGGTCTTGCCCGCTCCGTTGGGACCGAAGATGCCGACGATCGAGCCGGGATGGATTTCCATCGAGATGCCGCTCAGCCGGAAATCGGAGTAGCTTTTGTTCAAGTCATTCGTAACCAGCAGGGGTTCCATGTCACTTCTCCTTGAATCTGCGGATGACGCTCACCAGGTCGTCGGCGCTGATATTGAACTTGGCGCCGGTTTTAATAATCCGGGCGAGATCGTCCCGGAACTCCTCGAGTTTTCGCTCGCGCAGCCGTCCGCGGTCGACCTCGGCTACGAAAGTGCCCAGACCGGCCCGGGTGATGATGCAGCCCTCGTTCTCCAGGTCCAGATAGGCCCGCTTGATGGTGATGGGGCTGGTTTTCAACGCCTCGGCCAGCTCGCGGATCGAGGGGAGCTTCTCGCCGGAGTCGAGGTCGCCGGCGGCGATCGCATCCCGAACCTGGTCCGTGATCTGTTTGTACATCGGATCGGGGCTGCTTGGAGAGAGGGTGATAAACAACTGCGTCTCCTGGTTTAATGTATATACTCAATATACATAGTAGATATAATAAGCTCATATGTCAAGTCTTTTTTTATCTTTTTTGAAGACACTTTCTTTTCCCATGGCCTCGCATTCCGCTGGCCTCAAGTTGAGGTTTTTTGGAGATGGCGTCATCTTCAGACAATGGGTTACTTAGAGAATGCCAATTTTTTCTCGGTTGTTTTGAATAAATTTGCGCGAAGAGTAAAATAAACTGATCTTAGATGAGAAATGAAAAAGGAAAGGGTCAAAGAACTCAAAGGCATATAGAGATTGAGATGTCTCTGTCGCGAAATTCCTAATTCCAAGGAGGGGCCGTGAAAAGATTCCTTGTCGGTCTTCTAATGACCGGAGCGATCCTCATCGTTCGTGCGCCGGCCGCCGTGCCGGACATCACCGGCGCGGTGGTCAAGATCTATGTCGTCTCCGCCGAGCGGGATTACTGGACGCCGTGGAGGCGGCAGGCTCCATCGGCGTCCTACGGTTCCGGCTGCGTGATCGACGGCCGCCGCATCCTGACCAGCGCCCATGTTGTCGCCGACGCTCGGTTCATCATAGTCAAACGGGCCGGAACGGCTGAAAAATATCCGGCCCGCGTACGCGGGGTCGCCCACGAATGCGACCTGGCCATCCTCGAGGTCGAGGACGAGAATTTCTTCGCCGGCGCGGTCCCCCTCGCCCCGGGCGACCTGGTCAGCCCCCGCGACGGCGTGACGGTCTACGGTTTTCCCGAGGGAGGGGAGGAGCTGTCGGTGACGGCGGGCATCGTCTCCAGGGTCGAGCAGAACATCTATGCCCACAGCCGGGCGCGCCTGCTCTGCGCCCAAATCGACGCCGCCATCAATCCGGGCTCGAGCGGAGGGCCGGTCATCCGGGACAACAGCCTGGTCGGCATCGCCTTCCAGGCGAGGAAGGGCGAGAGCATAAGCTACATGGTGCCCGCGCCCGTGATCCGCCGGTTTCTGAGGGACCTGTCCGACGGCCGATACGACGGCATTCCGAGCCTGGAGATCAAAACTCAGCCCCTGGAAAACCCTGATTTGCGCCGGAAGCTGGGTCTCGTCTCCGAAGAGCACATGTTTCGCGGAGTGGTCGTGAACCAGATCCCTCACGGCTCCCCGGCTGAAGGGTTGCTCCTGCCGGGCGACGTCGTCCTCGCCGTGGACGGCCGGCCGGTGGCCTATGACGGCACCGTGGAATTCAGGCCGGGCGAGAGGACGGATTTCAACTTCCTCGTCCAGGAGAAGGACATGAATCATTCGCTGGAGCTCGGCATTTTCCGGGAAGGCCGAAGCCGGAAAGTCCGCGTCGAGCTCTCCGCGCCCCTCAATTTCTGCCGGCTAGTGCCTTATATCCAGTACGACCGGGATCCGACGTATTTCATCGTCGGCGGCCTCGTCTTCGCGCCTATGACCTACAACCACCTCGCCCAGTGGCAGATGAAGGACATGCCGCCCCTCCTCTTTATTTATTACAGCGAACTGGCCGACAAGAGCGCCGACAGGCTCCAGGTCGTAGTCTTGGTACAGGTCCTCGCCGACGAGGTCAACCTCGGGTATCATTTTCTGGAAGACGAGGTCATCGTCGAAGCCAACGGCGTCCGCCTGAAGGACTTCGCCGACCTGGTCCGCGCCGTGGAGTCGAACGAGGGCCCTTATCATGAGTTCCTTTCCGAGACGGGGTTCAGGGTGGTCCTCTCGCGGGAAAAATCGGAGGCGCGGAAGAACGCCATTCTGAGTGACTACGCCGTCGGAGCCGACAGGTCGGAGGATCTGCGGGGGCTTAAGTAGCGGGCCGGTGCGAACCGGGTCGGCGTCGCGAGCGCAGCGGCTGGCGGGCCTTGAAGATGAAATTCGAGGAGCTGTCGAAGCGGCCCGAGGCGGGGAGGAACTTCTCGACCGTCAGGCCTTTCCCCTCGAGATAAGCGCGGATCTCTTCCGGCGTGTAGTGGTGCCGGATGGGGACGAAGTACCAGTCCAGGATGAGCTCCTCGAGCTTCTCGCCCTTGCGGGACTTCTCCCTTTTCTTAAAGAGGAAGACGACCGGCGCCAGGAAGAAGGCCATGATCTTGGCCAATGTCGTCCACGACCAGCGCGGGGTGCGGATGAGCGTTTTGCGCACGGCCTCGTGGAGAAAGGTGACCCTGGTTTTCTTGTAGACGGCCAGCAGGATCGAGCCGCCCGGCTTGAGGAGGCGCAGCAGGCCGTCGACCGCTCCGAACGGGTCGGTCGTGTGATGGACCGTGCCCCAGGCCCAGACGATATCGAAGGAGCCGTCCTTGAAGGACAGGCGGAGCATGTCCTCCCGCCGGAAGTCGGTGTTCTTAAGCTTGAAACGGGCGGCCAGGCCGCGCGCCGTCCCCAGGCTCCCTTCGCTGATGTCGATGCCCGTCACCCGCTCGGCGCCGTTGCGGGCGAAGATGACGCTGAAGATGCCCGTGCCGCATCCGGCGTCGAGGATCGTCTTGCCCCGGACTTCCTTCGGGTCATAGAAAAGCGCCCAGTGCTTTTCCGAAGCCTCATATTCGGGAACATACTCAGTCCAGACGATGTCGTAGAATCGGCCGACTCGCTCCTTGTTCATGGGGGGCTTATCTTATCCGCGGCATTTGGCCGTGTCAATTTTCATGTGCGGCGCGGTCCGTCCAGGCGTCGGAGAAATGATTGAATGGCTTTGCCCGCCGTCGCCCGGCATCAGGGAATTTTGATGTCCTGGAATTCCCGGCGCAGGGCATCGAGGGCCCAGGAAGCAAGCTTCTCCTGGAAGGCGGCCACGGCCGCCGGCGCGGGCTTGGCCTTTTCCCAGCCGGCCAGGGCCGACGCCGCCCGGCTCAGGACCTCGCTTTCCACGCGCAGGAGCTTGGGCAGGACGCCCTCCCCGCCGCAGGCCCGCAGGCGGTTGACGTTCAAGTAGCCGGGCATCCGGCCTCTCGGATCGGGATAGAGGTAGGAGATCAGGGCCCGGCCGAAGTCGCACAACGGGGCTGTTTTTTCCCCGGCCGTCGCCGTTGGGACGAAGCCGGCCGCAGGCCAGACCGGCACGGCCACGCCGGCCACTGGCTGGCCGAGAAGCACCCACATCGTGGCCAGGTCGGCCCGCTCGCGCGAGGGCGCGCCGTGGAAGACGCTCACCGAAACGGTTGAATTTCTGTTGAGCGTGTCATTGGTGTTGACATACAGGGGGAAGGCCGGGTCGGAGGGGAGAGGCGCCGTCAGCGGATGGGAATGGAGCTTTTCGTTCACGAGGTCGCGGGCCGCTTCGCGCAGGATGAAGCCGAGGTCGAGACGGTTTTCGGCCCGGGCGCGCTCGAAGAGGCGCGAGACGCGTTCGAAGCGGATGAACCCGCCCCCCTTGAGCAGGTCGGGGGAGGTGAAGGCGTAGTTCGTCCGGACGATATAGCCGAAGGGTGCGAGGCGAGGGTCGGCGGCGTCGAACTTGACGTAGCCGTCGCTCGATGTCTCGAAAAAGCAGGCTCCTCCCCCGGCGTCTATGACCCCGAAGTCGGCGGCCAGGTCGTACTGCCCCCTGGTCCTTTCGAGAAAAGCCTCAAAATCCGCCACGGTGGCGCACTCTCCCAGGGCGGCTTTCATGAAGACGCCGTTTCCGTTCCCGGGACGCCTCTCCGTGCTCAGGTCGGAGGCGGCCGAGTTCATGACCGCCAGCCCCTCGGCGTTGAGGCCGGCCCAGACGCCTTCAGGCTCGCCCTCCCTGGCCGAGACGACGGCCACGAAAGCGTATTTCAACCCCCGGAAAAACATCATCCTGTTATCCACGTCGGCGGCATCGCGATTTTTCCAGAGGAGAGGCCGGCCGTCGGGCGTGGCCTTGCCCGAGACGACGGCCACGGTGCAGCCGAGGGCCGCTCGCGAGGCCGGGCCCGGAACCAGAAGAGCGAAAACGACGGCAACGACCCAAGGAAAGCGTCTCGTCTGAAAAGGGCTGGCGTGTGAAAGCATGGATGATTCCTCCCCGAGGCCATTCATGGCCGGAATGAGAGGGCAGGATATCTCAGGAAACGCGGCCTGTCAAAGCATGAAAATCCCCGCGGGCTTTCCGCCATGCCGCGGTCAAGACGCCGGCCGGGGCGGAAGCCCCCGGAACGGGCAAAAAACATATTGACAGCGGGTCTCTCCGTGAATATTATTCCTATGGAAATAGTAAGATAAATAGCCTCCGCCGCCCATGATATGCCCGCGGCGGAACGAAGGAGCCTCGAGATGAGCACGTTTTTGATCGTTCTGCTGAGCATCGTCGGTTTCCTGGCCCTGATCGTCGGCGGCCTCGTCTTCCTGTGGTTCTACCAGGGCGGCTGCTGCGTACGCCGCATCCGGCAGAAGATCAACCGCCGGGACTACGTCCGTCCCGTCCTGAAAAGCGCCGCCGGAGAGCCGGAAGCTTGAAGATTTCCCCCGGCTGTGGATAATGGAGAAGCGTCCCGGCAAGGAGAAACCGATGCCCGTCAGAAATGAAGCCGCGGTCATGTTTTCGGGAGGGATCGACTCTCTCCTAGGCGCCGTCCTTCTCAAGCAGAAACACGACCGGGTCCACCTCATCACCTTCGACAAGGGCTACCTGGAATTCGGCGTCAAGAACAACATGTCGAACGTCGAGCGCCTGAAGAACGTCTTCGGCCAGGATAGCTTCACCCACCAGATCATCGACCTCAAGAAACTTGTCCGCGCCGTGTCCGTCAAGAGCCTCCGCCGAGACCGTAAAACCTACAATATGGAAATCTGCTGGTGCGTCGGGTGCCGAATGTCGATGAACGCCGGCGCCTTGATCTTCGCCCTGGAGAACGAGCTCGTCGGTTATGCCGACGGGTCGAACCGCGAACAGATCCCCGGCCCAGACAGCCCGGCCGGCACTGCGGAGAACTTCCCGAGCATTGTCAACCGTCACAAGGATTTCGCCCGGAGCTATAACGTCGAGTTCCTGACGCCGGTCTGGGATTTCGGCTCCCGCGAGGAGCGCCGGGAAAAGCTCCGGGAGCTGGGGTTCGACATCGACTACCTGAGCCTCGACCACAGCAAGAAGGTCAAGGGCCTGATGACCAGGGATGTCTTCCACCGGTCCCAGCCCATGTGCCTGTCCGGCTGGCTCATCCACTGGAAACGGAATCTCCTGGGCAAGCC
>CAZFTV010000018.1:12507-16043 GCA_964521765.1 uncultured Eubacteriales bacterium | reverse complement strand
ACCGTTATCCCGAGTTATCGGGATCGTGGGTTCGAATCCCACCCTCTCCGCCATTATGCAGAACCCGCCGGTTCTCCGGCCGCGGATTCCGATTGCGGGATCCGTGTGAGGTCGGGCGGAGCAGGATGGAAGACATGGAGCATCAGGCAGGGCACGTATTCGAACCAGCGCGCTGCGCCCGCCTCCGGTCGCCGGGCAGGCGCCGCCGCCTCCCGCCGTTCAAGATTCTACGCCGGCTGGCCGTCCTGGACTATCACAAACGGAGAACGAGTCACGGGCCGCCGCTGTCACATCGGGTGGCGTTGAGCCGGCTTCTCAAATGGCTGAGGGAGGTCGCCAAAAAAAAGGAGACGAAATGAACAGGAAACGTTTTTGGGTCGCCGCCCTTTTGTTCCTCATCGCCGTGGGGCTTTCTCGGCCCCAGGAGGCCGTTCAAACCTCGGAATGGGCCGAGAGGCTCAAGGACCTGGGCGCCTTCATTGAAAACATGCTGGCCGAGTGGAAAGTCCCGGGCGCGGCCGTGGCCGTTGTGGCCGGCGACCGCGTCGTCTTTGCTGGCGGGTACGGGCTGCGGGACACGGAGCACAAGCTGCCCGTAACGGCCGACACGCTCTTCGCCATCGGCTCCTGCACCAAGGCTTTCACCGCGACGACCCTGGCTATTCTCGCGGACGAAGGCCGCTTGGACTGGGACAGGCCTGTGCGCTCCTATCTCCCGGAATTCAGGCTGGCGGACCCCCTGGCTTCGGAACGGATGACGGCGCGCGACCTGTTGTGTCACCGCTCCGGCCTGCCGCGCCATGACACCGTCTGGTATTCTTCACGTTTCAGCCGGGAGGAGCTCCTGGAGAGGCTGAGACACCTCGAGCCCAGCCGGGATTTCCGCCAGTCCTACCAGTACCAGAACCTGATGTTCATGACGGCCGGATACCTAGCCGGGCGGCTGGCGGGAATGAGCTGGGAAAGCTTCACCCGGGAGCGCATCCTCAAGCCGCTGGGCATGACCCGCACAAATTTTTCGGTCAACGACATGCAGCGGACCCTGGACCACGCCCTGCCCTATGCGAACAGAAAGGGAGAAATTGTCCGCATCCCTTTCCACAACCTCGACCCCATCGCTCCCGCCGGGTCCATCAACTCCTCGGTGAACGACATGGCCCGCTGGATCCGGCTGAACCTGAACAGGGGCGCGTTCGGAGACCGACGCCTAGTCTCCGAAGCGATTTTCAGCCAGCTCCACATGCCCCAGATGGTCAACTCCCAGCCCCTCCGCTATGACGAGCTCCTTTACGCCAGCTACGGCCTGGGATGGGGAATCAATGCCTATCGCGGCCGGCTCATGGTCAGCCACGGCGGCTCGATCGACGGTTTTCAAGCCCAGGTCTCCCTCCTGCCCAGGGAAGGCCTGGGACTGGTTGTCCTGACCAACCTGGCGGAGAATCCTCTGCCGACGATCATCACCTATGCCCTCTGGGACCGCCTGCTGGGTTTCGAGCCGGCGGACTGGAGCGGACGGATCAAGGAGGAACGGGCCAAGGCGGAGGAGGAGAGGGAGAAGAAAAAGGCGGAGGAGGCGAAAAACCGCCGGCTCGACACCCAGCCGTCGCATCCCCTCGATGACTACGCCGGAACATTCGCCCATCCCGGCTACGGGCAGATTGTCGTTGAAAAGAGCGGACAGGGCTTGAAAAGCCGCCTGAACGACATCCCCTTCACCCTGACGCATTATCACTACGATATCTTCCGCCTGGAGAACGAGGAGCGAAGCGGAGAATATTTCATCTCGTTTCAGACCGGTTTTCGGGGCGAAATCGAATCGCTGGCCGTCCCACTCGAACCGTCGGCCAAGCCCATAGTCTTCCTCCGAGTCTCCGAGGAAAAAACAAAATAAGGCTTTCGCCGGCCGAATCGGGGCCGGAGAGAGTCGAAGGGAGGTTTTACGATGTATGATCTCAGGCTTGAGAATCGTCGGGCGGCGCGAACAGGGGCTGTCGCCCTCCTGTTGTCGGTTTTCTTGCTCAGCACGGCCTCCTGGGCCCAGCAGGAAGACAGCGCCGAGCTGAAGTACGTGAAGCGCGCTTTTTCAGCCCTGGAGCACAGGCTGGACGAGATCGAGAAATCCATCGACGATGTCCTGTGGTTCGACCGCGTGGGCGACGTGGCCTACGTGGACAAGGTGCGCATCGTCGGCCCGCCGCGCTGGAGAGAGCCCAACCCGACCGCCCAGGGAGCCGGAAATCCCGTCAAGTTTTACTGCTACGTCTTCATCCCCCGGGATGTCGCCCCCGGAAAAAAATACCCCCTTCTCGTCCTGCCCCACGGCGGCGTCCACGCCAATTTCGACACCTATCACACCCATCTCATCAGGGAGATGACGGCCCAGGGCTATATTGTCGCCGCGCCGGACTATCGAGGGAGCACGGGCTACGGACGGGGGATGGTTGAGCTCATCGATTACGGCGGGCTGGAGAACGAAGACGTCCTGGCCGCGCGCAATTTCGTCTTGGAGAACTACCGGTTCGCGGACAAGGACCGGGTGGGCATCGTCGGCTGGAGTCACGGCGGCATGATCGCTCTGATGAACATCTTTAAATATCCGGATGCCTACCAGGTCGCCTTCGCCGGAGTCCCGGTGAGCGACCTCGTGGCGAGGATGGGCTACAAGGGCGATGATTACCGCGCCCTTTACTCCGCGCCCTATCATCTGGGCAAGACCGCGGAGGCCGACGTCCAGGAATACCGGCGGCGCTCGCCCGTCCTCCATGTGGACAAGCTGCGGACCCCGCTGCTCATCCACGGCAACACCAACGACGAGGACGTCAACGTCTTGGAGGTGGAGCACCTCGTCCAAGCTCTGAAAGCGGCGGGGAAAAAATTCGAATACGAGATCTTCCAGGACGCGCCCGGAGGGCATTCCTTCGACAGGCTGGACATCCTTCCGGCCAAGCAAATCAGGCTTAAAATCTACGCCTTTCTGGCGCGCCATCTCAACCCGCCCCGGCCTTTCCGATCCCTGCAGGACCTGCAGACAGCCGGTTATGCCGGAAACCGCTGAGAGGCCGTCGAGACGAAGGACATGACCCGGACGAACATCGCCCTTCTCGGTTTCGGAAACGTGGGCCGGGCGTTCGTCCGGCTGCTGAACGAAAAGAAGCCCTTTCTATTCAGAAAGTACGGACTCGACCTGAAGCTTCGGGCCGTGCTGAGCGCGGCCGAGAACGAGGACGTGTCCCTTGAGCTCGACGCCCTGGGCGGGGAGAGGCTTGCGGCGCACCCGCGCTTCCGGCCAGGCATCAGGCCCGCGGATGTCCTCCTTCGCCCGGAACCTGGAATCCTGGTGGAATGCATCTCCGCCCATCCGGAGACGGGAGAGCCCGCCCTGTCCTATCTCAAGGAAGCGATGGCCCGCGGATGGCATGTCGTGACCGCCAGCAAGGGTCCCTTGGCCGCGGAAGCGAGGGGCCTGAGGGAGACGGCCCGAGCGCGGAGCGTCGCTTTCCGGTTCAGCGGAGCAACGGGTGCGGCCCTGCCCGCCG
>CAZFTV010000018.1:11610-12497 GCA_964521765.1 uncultured Eubacteriales bacterium | reverse complement strand
ATGTCGGGCTTATGTGCCTGGCCGGAGCGGAGGTCGAGTCCATCCAGGGAATTCTGAACGGCACGACGAACTTCATCCTGACCAGGATGAGCGAAGGCCTGGGCTATGAGGAGGCGTTGAGCGAAGCTCGACGGCTCGGGATCGCCGAACCCGACCCCGGCCGGGATATCGCGGGACGTGATTCAGCCGTCAAGCTGCTCATCCTGAGCAACCTGCTTTTCGACGAGGGACGGGAGCTCGGCGAGGTCCGGGTCAAGGGGCTTGAGGCCGTGACGGCGTCCGATGTTCGTCACGCGGCGGAGCAGGGGAAAAAAGTCAAGTTGCTGGCCAGGGCGGAGCGCGGGGCGGGGCGGACGGTCCTCCGTGTGGAGCCCGAGGCCCTCGGCTTCCGCCACCCGCTCTTCGGCGTGGACGGAGCGGAGAAGGGAGTCACCTTCGTCACCGACAGCATGGGCGTGGTGACGGTCATCGGGGGGAAGTCCGACCCGCGGGGCGCCGCCGCGGCCATGCTCAAGGACGTCATTCTTCTCCTGAGGAGCGGGGCCGCATGATCACGGGCATCATCTTCGACATCAAACAATACGCCCTTCATGACGGCCCCGGAATCCGGACTACGGTCTTCTTCAAGGGCTGTCCCCTACACTGCGCCTGGTGCCACAACCCGGAAGGACAGTCCCCATTTCAAGAGCTGCTGGTCCGGCCCGCCCGCTGCCTGGAGGAATGCCATCTCTGTCTGGAGAAATGTCCGGAAGCGGCCGTATTCAAAGTCCAGAACATCCTTCAAGTCGACAGGCGGAAATGCCGAGTCTGCGGGACATGCGCCGAGTGCTGCCCGGCGGAGGCCGTCGTTCTCGTCGGCCGGCGGGTGACCGTAGACGAAGCGGCCG
>CAZFTV010000018.1:7771-11563 GCA_964521765.1 uncultured Eubacteriales bacterium | reverse complement strand
GTGACGTTCTCCGGAGGCGAGCCCCTCATGCAGGCCAGTTTCCTGGCGGGCATTCTGGATTCCTGCCGCGGCCGGGAGGTTCACACCGTGGTGGATACCTCGGGGCATGTGCCCTGGCCTTCCCTGGACAGCGTCCGGGAGAAAGTCGATCTTTTCCTCTACGACCTGAAGATGATGGACGGCGAGCGGCATCGGGCCCTGACCGGGGTGTCGAACGTGGTCATCCTGGAGAACCTCAAGAGGCTCGTCCAGAGCGGCAGCCGCGTCGTGGTCCGGCTCCCTCTCATCAAGGGCCTCAACGACGGGCCGGACCGCCGCGGAATGGCTGCATGATCTGGGGGGAATCGAGCGGGTGGACCTCCTGTCCTACCATGCCCTGGGGAGGGAGAAATACGTCCGCCTGAGCCGGCGGGAGGAGGGAAGCGATTTTTCTGCTCCCACCCGGAGGGACCTTGAAAAAATCAAGAAGAGAATCCAGGCCTTCGGACTGGAAGTCCGACTGGGAGGATGACCGATGAACGACAGGATTCAAAGGCTGAGAAGACGGAGCCTCGAGTCCCGGCCGACGCTCTCGGCCGAGAGGGCCGTGCTCGTGACCGAGTTCTACCGGGACCGGAGCGAGCCTCTCCTCGCGCCGCCGGTCATGAGAGCCATGGCCTTTCGCGAAATCCTGGCCCGCAAGACGCTCTATCCCGGGCCGGACGAGCTCATCGTCGGCGAGCGCGGGCCCGAGCCCAAGGCCACGCCGACGTTCCCCGAGCTGACCTGCCACAGCCTCGAAGACCTGGACATCCTCAACAGCCGGCCGAAGACGCCGTTCCTTGTATCGGAGGAAACGCGGGAGATCTACCGCCGAACGGTCATTCCTTTCTGGAAGGGGAGGAGCTTGAGGGACCGGCTTTTCGCCGAGATGAGCCCCGAATGGAAGGGCTGCTACGAGGCGGGGATCTTCACCGAGTTCATGGAGCAGCGAGCTCCGGGGCACACCGTCCTGGATGACAAGATCTACTCGCGGGGGTTCGGGGACTTCCGCCGGGACATCGCCCGCCGTATGGAGGAGGTCGACCCGTGCTCGGACCCGGACGCGTTGAAGACGAGGGAACAGCTGAGGGCCATGGATATCGCCGCCGAAGCCCTTGTCCTCTTCGCCGGCCGCTACGCCGACCTGGCTCTGGAGAGAGCTTCCCGGGAGAACGACCCGGGGCGCAAGGCCGAGCTGCTCAGGATCGCCGAAGTCTGCCGCCGCGTGCCTCTCCGTGCGCCCCGCGACCTGTGGGAAGCCCTCCAATATTACTGGTTCGTCCATCTGGGAGTCATCACCGAGCTCAACACCTGGGATTCGTTCAACCCCGGCCGTCTGGACCAGCATCTCTTCCCCTTCTACATCCGAGGCTTGCGCGAGGGCACCTTGACCAGGGAGCAGGCCCGGGAATTGCTGGAAGCTTTCTGGGTCAAATTCAACAATCAGCCGGCGCCGCCCAAGGTGGGCGTGACGGCCGAGGAAAGCGCCACCTACACCGACTTTTGCCTGATCAACATCGGGGGCCTCGACCGCACGGGCGCCGACGGCGCGAACGAGCTCAGCTATCTTCTCCTCGACGTCATCGAGGACATGCGCCTTCTGCAGCCCAGCTCGGCTGTCCAGGTCAGCCGGAGGTCGCCGGACCTGCTCCTCAAGAGGGCGGCCAGGATCATCCGAACGGGTTTCGGACAGCCTTCGCTGTTCAATACCGATACCATCATCCTGGAGATGCTCCGGCAGGGCAAGAGCCTGGAGGACGCCCGAAGCGGCGGCGTAAGCGGATGCGTCGAGGCGGGAATATTCGGCAAGGAAAACTACAACCTGACCGGATACTTCAACCTGCCCAAAGTGCTGGAAATCACCCTGCACAACGGAGTGGAGCCCCGGTCGGGACGGACGCTCGGGCTGGAAACCGGCGATCCGTCGGGATTCCGGACATTTCAGGAGCTTTTCCAGGCCTTCAGCCGACAGGTCCGGCATTTTGTAGATATTAAAATCCGGGGGAACGCGCTCATCGAGCAGCTCTACGCCGCGCGCATGCCCGCGCCCTTTCTTTCGCTGCTCATCGACGACTGTCTGGCCCGCGGGAGGGATTACCATGACGGCGGGGCGCGCTACAATACGTCCTACATCCAGGGAGTGGGCCTGGGGACGGTGACCGACTCGCTGGCCTCTCTCAAGCACAATGTTTTCGACGCCGGGGTCGTTTCCATGAAGGAGACCCTGGAGGCGCTGCGGGGAAATTTCAAGGGCGGGGAGATCCTCCGCCAGCGGTTTCTGAACAAGACGCCGAAGTACGGCAACGACGATGACGAGGCGGACGGCGTGATGCGTCAAGTCTTCGAGGCATATTTTCAAGCGGTCGACGGACGGCCCAACGCCAAGGGCGGGACCTGCCGCATCAACCTCCTGCCGACGACCGTTCATGTTTATTTCGGTCGAGTCACCGGAGCCACGCCCGACGGCCGTCGTGCCGAAGAGCCTCTGTCCGAGGGCATTTCTCCAGTCCAGGGGGCGGACCGCCGGGGGCCGACGGCCGTCCTCAAGTCCGCGGCCAAGCTGGACCACGTCCGGACGGGGGGGACGCTGCTCAATCAGAAGCTCACGCCCCACCTCCTCGATTCGGAGGAGGGGCTGGACAACCTCGTCCATCTCGTCCGGACCTACTTCGAGCTGGGCGGGCATCACATCCAGTTCAACGTGGTTACGGCCGAGACGCTGCGCCGGGCTCAGGAGAAGCCCGAGCTCTTCAGGGACCTCATCGTCCGCGTCGCGGGCTACAGCGATTATTTCGTCGACATCAGCCCGACGCTCCAGGATGAGATCATCCGTCGGACCGAGCATGATTCATTCTGAGAAGATGTTGAATTCCATCGCCCAATCTGATATATCGGAAAGCGCTTCGGATTTGCGCCCAAGGAGTCCATCATGTTCGATGCCAACGTCTATCGCCAGCGCCGGCGGCGTCTGAGAAACCTGGTCCAGAACGGCCTGATCGTCTTCCCGGGAAACGGCGACCTGCCGATGAACTACCCGGCCAATACTTACTCCTTCCGACAAGACAGCGCGTTCCTCTATTTCTACGGCTTGGACACGCCGGGACTGAACGCGGTTCTGGACGTAGACGAGGGACGGGACATCCTCTTCGGCGACGACATCGGCCTGGAGGACATCATCTGGATGGGCCACTTGCCGCGGCTCAAGGACCGGGCCCGCTTGGCGGGCGTTCTGCGCACGGAGCCCTCGGTGGGCTTCGAAGCGACGGTCGGGCGCGCCCTGGCCCGGGGCCGCGCCGTGCATTTCCTGCCTGCCTACCGCTCCGAGGTCAAAACGACTCTCTCTCGCCTGCTGGGCATTCCGCCCGAAGACCTCAAGGCCAGAGCCTCCGAGACCCTGATCCGGGCCGTCGTCAGCCTGAGATCCGTCAAATCCTCTCAGGAGGTCCGCGAGGTCGAGAAAGCCCTGGAGGCCACGGGCCGAATGTACGGCGCGGCCATGAAGCTTATCCGGCCCGGAGTCACGGAGCGCGTAGTGGCCGGCCGGATGGAAGGACTGGCGCTCAGCGGGGGCGCCGGAATCGCCTTCCCCATTATCCTGACGGTCAACGGCCAGATCTTGCACAATCATGATCATAGCCATGTCATGCGCCGCGGCCGGCTGGTGGTCATCGACTCCGGCGCGGAATCTCTCCGTCACTATGCCTCGGACATCACTCGCACGCTTCCCGTGAGCGGCAAGTTCACCACGCGGCAGAGGGAGATCTATGAGAT
>CAZFTV010000018.1:5407-7724 GCA_964521765.1 uncultured Eubacteriales bacterium | reverse complement strand
GTCCTCTACCGGGACGTCCATCTTAAAGCCGCGGGCATCATCGCCTCAGGATTGAAGGAGCTGGGACTGATGAGGGGGGATCCCGCGGAAGCCGTCGCTGTCGGAGCCCATGCGCTCTTCTTCCCCCACGGCCTCGGGCACCAGCTCGGGCTGGATGTTCACGACATGGAAAGCTTGGGAGAAAACTTCGTTGGCTACGACGACCGCGTCCGCCGCAGCGAGCAGTTCGGGCTGGCGTATCTTCGCTTCGCCCGGGAGCTTCGGCCCGGCCACATCCTGACCGTTGAGCCCGGGGTCTATTTCATTCCCGCCCTGGCGGCCAAATGGAAGAAGGAGAAAAAACACGCGGGCTTCATCAACTATCTCAAGGTCCAAAGCTACCTGGATTTCGGGGGGATCCGCATCGAGGATAACGTCCTCATCACCCCGACTGGCCGCCGCATCCTGGGTCCCGCCATTCCCAAGAAGGTCAAGGACATCGAGAGAGCCATGGCTCAATAAAGCGACGGTGGACAACAGGCCATGAAAGTCGCCCTTGTCCAACAGCACGCCGCAGCCTGTATCGATGACAACCTGGTGCGGGGAGTGAGAGCCTTCCGCCGCGCGGTCGGCGGAGGAGCGCGCCTGGTGGCCTACGCGGAGCTGGCCTTCAGCCGTTTCCTGCCCGAGAAGAAATCGACGCTGCGGCGGCTGTCTTATGCGGAGCCCATTCCAGGGCCGACGACCGAGGTTTTTGCCGAGCTCTGCCGACGGCACGAAGCCGTTGCCGTCCTGAACCTGTTCGAGCGCCGGGGGAAGAAAACTTATGACGCGTCTCCGGTGATCGACGCCGACGGCCGCCTCCTGGGCGTGACGCGCATGCAGCACATCATGGAGGGGCCCGGTTTTCATGAGAAAGGCTACTATGCGCCGGGCCCGGCAGGGCCCATGGTTCATGAGACGCGTTTCGGCCGCGTGGGCGTGGCTGTTTGCTACGACCGACATTTCCCGGAGTATATGCGGGCCCTGGGGCTTCAGGACGCGGACATCGTCATCGTGCCCCAGGCCGGGGTTATCGGAGAATGGGGAGAGGGGGTTTTCGAAGCCGAACTCCAGGCGGCCGCGCTTCAGAACGGATATTACGCCGCGCTCGTCAACCGGGTGGGACGGGAAGGGGTGAATCTGTTCGCCGGAGAATCCTTTGTCGTGGACCCCTGGGGCCGCGTGGCAGCCAGGGCTCCGAGCGGCAGGGACCATCTTCTCCTGGCTGAAGTCGACTTCAGCCGGAGGCGCAAGTCCCCCGCTCGGAAGCATTTTCTCCCCGACCGACGGCCGGAGATCTATCGTCGTTTCCGGCTCTGTCGTTGACGGCCGTCGCGCGGCTCGTGAGGCCTTTTCGCGGCGGGCGTCAGCGCTTCACCTCGACCCGCCCGGGACTTGGCCGCTCGTCGCGGCGCACCAAGGCCCGGAACCCCTCAACGGCAGGTGCTGCACGATTTCGATGAGCAGGTCCCGCAAGAGCTTGAGGACGAGACCAGCCGGCTGCCTCCGCCTCCGATGCCGAACGAGGATACAAGCTTCACGACATCCGATCCCTGGCAGCAGCGGCAGCGGACGCTCTTCTCCTCTCCCAGGCGGACAAGGGATTCGAAACGGCAGCCGCATTGACGACAGGAAAATTCGTAGAGGGGCATGGCGGCGTCGTTCAGCCCCTGACCAGGGCGATGGCTTCGATTTCGACTTTGACGTCGCGCGGAAGCCTGGCGACCTGGACGGCGGCCCGGGCGGGGTAGGGCGCCGGGAAGAATTCTTGATACACCGCGTTCATGCGGCTGAAATCATTCATGTCCTGGAGGAAAACCGTGACTTTGACCGCGTCAGCCGGAGAGCTCGAAGCCGCTTCGAGAACGGCGCCGAGGTTGAGCAGGACACGGCGCGTCTGCTCCTCGATGCCGCCCTCGACGATCTCGCCGGAGGCCGGGTCGAGAGGGATTTGTCCCGAGGCGAAGACAAAACCGTTGGCCGTGATGGCCTGGGAATAAGGGCCGATAGCCTTGGGAGCTCTATCGGTTTTGATTTCTTTCTTCATGGTTTGACTCCTTTGTCGGCCGTTCCCCGCAATGGGGGACAGCAAGAGGGTGCCGCCGAGGGCCGCCAGCGCCTGTCTCCTGTTCACGAATCTTCCTCCTCGCGATTAAGAAAGCACCAGGATCTTGACCTCTCGACTCTCCAGGTTTTCTCCTTCCGTCTTGGCTACGGCTTTTATTATAAAGGAGCCGGGGCTCAAGGTCCAAGGGAGCGAGAAAGGCCTGAGGCTTTTTCCCGCCAGCCGCCCGTT
>CAZFTV010000018.1:900-5397 GCA_964521765.1 uncultured Eubacteriales bacterium | reverse complement strand
CCCCCCACTCCACGGCCCGGACGTTCTTGTCTCCTGGCACCCGGACACGAAGGCGGATGGCCTGGAATTCAGGCCGCAGGACGGGGTCGAGCTTGAAGATGTCCCCTTGGCGGGGAAAGACGATCTGAGGCTCGCTTCGGGAAAGGGAGCGTCGAAGCCCGACGGCCTCGGCGTTCAGGGATTCGGCCGCGTCGTGCCGGAATGCGCAACATTGCGACGGCTCCGTGCCGCCGATGAAGAGCTCTTCCACCCAGCCGGGGCAATGTTCTCCCGGCAGCAGTCCTGAGTGGGGACAGATGTGCTTGCGGACGATTCCGGCCGGCTCTCCGAAGTCCCTCGCCTCCTCGTGGCCGGAGACGAGCAGCATCACATCCCTGTACAGAGGCCCGCAGCCGGCGACCCCGGACACTCCGCGCATGGGACGGCCGTCGAAGTTGCCCACCCAGACGGCGACCGTGTGTTTCGGCGTGTAGCCGATGGTCCAGTTGTCTCTATAATCCTTGGAGGTCCCGGTCTTGGCCGCCGAGGGGAAAGGCAGGTTGAGGGGCGTCAAGTAGCCGAAGGCGGGAATGCGGGCGTCCCGGTCCGCGAGGATATGAGTGATGATGTAGGATACCGGCTCGGAAAATACCCGTTTAGGAGTCGGGGAAGGCTCCGCGGGCAGGGCCGAGCCGTTGCGGTCCGTAAGTCGGACCCACGTTTTTTCCCTTCGGAAAACGCCTCCCCGGCTGAGCGCGGCGTAAGCCCGGGTCAATTCCAGGAGGGAGACCTCGCCGTTCCCCAGGGTGAGCCCCAGTCCATAGTGGGAGGCCTCCCGGGTCAGGCTGTCGAACCCCAAGTCCTTCAAACGTCGGAAGAGCATGTCTTCGCCCAGGTCGGCCAGCACGGAGACGGCGGGCACATTATAAGAGCAGGCGAGGGCGACGCGCATCCGCACCAGGCCGTGGAAAGTGTTGTCGTAGTTGCGCGGACGGTAAGTCCCCCCGGAAGTAGGGAAGCCGTCGGGAGAGTCGTCGATCAGAGTGGCCGCCGTAGTCTTGTGCTCCAAGGCCAGGGCGTAAGTGAAGGGCTTGAGGGCCGAGCCGGGCTGGCGCAAGGCCAGGGCGCCGTTGACCTGGCCCTGATGCTCCTCGTCGAAGAAGTCCCGGGAACCGACCAGACTCAGGAGCTCGTCCGTCTCGTTGTCCAGGACCACGACGGCGGCATTGGTGATCCCCTTACGGGTCAATCGTTTCAGGTGGTCCTCAACCTGATGCTCCACTTTGGCCTGGAGCGGGTAATCCAGCGTGGCATGGACCCGGCTGACCTGGAAACGCGTCGTCCGGTCGAGACGGGATAGGACAAGGTCACAGAAATGGGGAGCCCGGAAACGGAGTGTCTCCGGGATGATGACCAGCGTCTCCTGAAGGGCACGATCCATCTCCTCGGAAGATATGAACTTCAAGCGGGCCATGGTCCGCAGGATGTCGCGCTGGCGTTTCCTGACCTCGGACAGACGCCGGTAGGGATTGAGCCGGGTAGGCGAGCGGGGAATCCCGGCCAGGAAAGCCGATTCAGCGTGGCTTAGATGCTCGGCCGGCTTGTCGAAGTAAAGCCGGGAGGCGGCCTCGATGCCGAAAGCCTGGTTGCCGTAGGGAATCCGGTTGAGGTACTGGACGAGGATTTCCTCCTTGGAGAGCGTGTGTTCCAGGCGCACGGCCATCCAGGCTTCGAACAGCTTGCGCGGCAGTGTCCTCCGGCCTCCGTAGATGTTCCGCACCAGCTGTTGGGTGATGGTCGAGGCGCCGGATACGGTCCGGCGGGACCGCAGATTTTGATAGACGGCCCTGAGGATGGCCAGGGGGTCGATGCCGGAATGGCTGAAGAACGCCCTGTCCTCCGAGGCGATGGTGGCTTTGAGAAGCTGGGGAGCGACTTCCCCCAGGTTGATCCAGCGGCATCGTCCGCCCTCATCGGAGAGGACTTCCCTGAGCGGCAAGCCGTTCCGGTCCAGGATCTGAAGCGACAGGACCGGCGCCGGGTTGAGGCGGCTCCCGGGAAAGGGCAGGTAAAGAGACCCCCAGGCCGCCAAGAAAAGCGTCAGGGGGACGCCTATTAAAAGGCGCCGGGTCCTTTTCCTCACTTGACGATCTTGATGAGCTGCTCCGAGCTGCGGCCGAACACCTCCGGCGTATACATTTTTTCAGCCGTAACGCCCGGGCTGAGATATTCACCGTAGTTCAAGGCCCGGGCCATGTAGCGGTAGGTATGGATTCCCGGCGCCAGGGTATCGGCGAAGAGCAGGACGCGGTCGTCGTGTATTTCTACGTGGTTGAACTTTTCCAGCCACCAGGGCCGGCCTTCTTCTTCCTCGAGCTCCTCCATGCCGAGCTGTTCCTCCTCGCTCTCCGTCGTCAGCGCGGCGTTCATGGCTTCGAAGCCGGCGGGAAGAGGGTCGTTGACGACGACGAAGGGGCTTTCCTGGGTGACGACGATTTCGAGCTTGACAACGACGACCGAGCCGGCCTTGATCTCCTTCAAGGGTTTGCCTTCGAGCGTGGCGATCGTTTTGAAGACGGCCAGGCCCTCGTCGCGGGCGGGCTGGGGGCTGAGGGGCGCATAAGTCATTCTGGCTCCGTAATAGACCACTCCCGCGCCGTCCTTGTTCACGACGAGGGGCAGCTCCTGTCCGGTTTTAAAGGCTGTGAGCGGGACTTTTGTTTTGGCCGGCTGGGCTCTCCAGCCGCGGAATGACTCTTCCAGGAGCGTCTTGCGGGCCAGGGAGATCTTCACCTTGAAGTCGGGCTTGACCGATTCCTGCTTGCTGAAGAACTCGTTAAGAGCGTAAAAAACATAGAAGTTTTCCTGAGTGGAATTCCAGTGGCCCGCTTTTCTTTTTTCCTGGATCCAGCGGGCCATATCGGGCAGGAGCGGGTGTTTCGAGCCGACCTCGAGGAGCGCCTGCAGGACGAATGCCGTCGTCCTGAGGTTGGAGCTGTAGACCCAAGCCAGGGCGCGGTCCGCTTCGTCCTCGAAGTGCGCCTGGGACGACGTGACCTTGATGGAGTTCATGATTTCCTGGAGCAGGGTGTTTTGGGCCGAAGGAGCGCCCTGTCCGTGATAGAGGGCTTTAAGGAGCATGGCCCGGCCGAAGAGAGGCAGAGATTTCCTCTCGCTGAAAAGTTTTTCCGCGTAGGCGGGCAGGGGCGTCTTGAGCAAGGCCAGGTCGTATAGGGCGAAGGCCTGCGTCACTCCCCAGGCGGCGGGGCTGAAATAATATCTCTTTCCGGCGTTCTTGTCCTTGAGCATGTTTCGCAGGAAATTCGCCGCGCTTTCGAGGCTCGGGATGTTTACCGCGTAGCCGGCCGAGCGGGCCTTGAGCAGGGCGAAGACGGCATAGGAGGTGAGGTAGGGCGAGCTGACGCGGGAATCGGTCCACAGCTTGAACCCGCCGTCGTGCGATTGAAAATCGACCAGCACGTCCAGGTGGGACTGAACGTGCTTCTTGATATCGTCGGGCTTGAGCTTGCTCAGCTCGAACTCCCGAATGACACGAGGAGCGACGAGATAGGGAAGGATCGAGGACAGCCTCTGCTCCAGGCAAAGGTAGGGATAGTCGGTCAGATAATCCACGCAGCCTCTCAGGCCGGCCATGGCCGAGGAGGAAGCCTGGACTTCAAAATCGCTCTCTTCGAGGAGGGCCCCCGCGGGAATGACGACCTTCTCCTCGGCCGAGGCCTCCGTCTGACCGAAGGCGGCTACGGTTTCCTTGGGACGGGAAAGGATGACCGGAAGCTTGAGCTCCAGGCCGTCCGTTTCGGCGCCCATGCGGGCCCGAAAGGCGAAGGCGGCTAGCCCGACTTTTTCAGCCTCGAGAGGGAACAGGACTTCCTGGCTCTGCCCGGCCGGGATGGAAAGACGACGCGTCGGGTTCTTGTCGCGAAGCCGGATGCCCCGGGCCTCGAGGCTCAACGTCACCTCGCCGGTTTTATCCGAGAAGTTATGGACGACGACTCCCGCCTGGAGCGAATCCCCCACGCGGGCGAAGCGAGGCAGGCTGGACAGGATCTGGAGAGGTTTGGAGACGCGGAAGGTTGTCTCGCCGTTGCCGAACAGGGAATCCTGCGTCAGGGCTACGGCCATGACGCGGAAGGACGTCAGGTTGTCCGGGAGGTCGAAGGTGACGGAAGCTCGCCCCTGTTCGTCGGTCAGAACAGAGGGATTCCAGTAGGCCGTAGTCCGAAAATCCCCCCTGAGCTCGACCTCGGACAAGGGCAGGCCTCCTCCCTCGGCCTCCTCGCCGCCGCCGCCGCTGTCCTCGCCCTTTTCGCCGAACTCACGCTGTCCGACGATGAATTGACGCGTCTCCGCGGTTTGAACGGCCAGCGGCTTCTGGCCGTAAAATTGGGAAAAGGGGTTGGGCGTCTGGTAGCCGATCAGGTTGAGGACTCCCACGTCCACCACGGCCAGGGAGACGCTGGCCCGAACGCCTTTTTTGCCGGCATCCCTGACGGTGAG
>CAZFTV010000018.1:0-860 GCA_964521765.1 uncultured Eubacteriales bacterium | reverse complement strand
TTCGGCTTGTCGGAGGCCACCTCGACCTGGAGGCGTTTGGCAGAGGGATTGACGCTGAGTTTGGTATAACCGATTTTAAACGACGGCTTTCCGACATCCTCGTTGTCGTCCGCCCGGGACGCTTCTTTTCTCCCCTGGACGAGGAGCACGGAGACGAAGACGTTGGGCAGATAGTCCGGCTTGATGGGCAGGGAAATCTGACCCGTGCTGCCCTTGAGCTCAACGACCATGTGTTCCAGGATGGATTCCCGCTCCACGGTCACCAGAGCCCTGGCCGTCTCGTAAGGGGATTTGACCAGGATGCGGGCCGTATCTCCCGGGGAATAGTCTTCGGCATCGGCCACGAGGTCGATGATGTCGCGGTCGGAGCGTTCCCAGGGCACGTAGTCCGGTCCGGTGACGTAGATATAGGTCGAGGAGCTGATCTTATTTTTAAGTCTGTCCTCGGCTTCGGCCGCCAGGATGTAAAAGCCCGCTTTATCGGGGACAAAGACGGCGGACAGAGGGTCGGCCTTGGTCCTCAACACCTGCTTGGACACTTCCTTGTCGACGCGCTCCGAGACCCACTCGAACCGGCCTCCCACCGCGGCTTTGCGCACCGAGTTCCATTCGCGCTTAATCAGCTTGAGCGTGACCTTTTCCGAGGTCCGCTTGCCGTTGGGGGAGACGGCGACCACGGCGACGTTCAGGTTGTCTCCGCTCTTGAGAAACGTGGTGTCGGGCTTCAGCCCGATGTAAAACTCTCCGCGGTGGACGACGGTCTGGATGCGGTTGGACACCGAGCGACGGCTGGGGCCCTGCACCGTGGCCTCCAAGGCGGCAAGGCCGAATACCGATTTTGAGTATAAGACAGCGTCATT
>CAZFTV010000017.1:7096-16091 GCA_964521765.1 uncultured Eubacteriales bacterium | reverse complement strand
CCTTTCCAGCTCGTCCCGGAACTTGGTCACCAGGGAGAGGATGGGCAGGGCCGCGGCGTCCCCCAGGGGGCAGAGCGTCCGGCCCCTGATGGCCGAGGCCAGGCGGATGATCGCTTCCAGGTCTCCGGGACGCTTCCGGCCCGAGGCCAGGCGGGCCGTGATCTTGGCGATCCAGGCGGTGCCGACGCGGCAGGGCGTGCATTGCCCGCAGGACTCATGGGCGTAGAACCTGGCCATTCTGGCCAGGACGTCCAGCATCGGCGTTTCCTCGTCGATGACGACGACTCCGGCTGAGCCGAGCATCGAGCCGGCCTCGGCCAGCGAATCGCCGTCCAGCGTGATATCGACTTCGCCGGCCGTCAGCACGGGCGCCGAAAGACCTCCGGGAATGACGGCTTTCAGCTTCCGGCCGCCTCGCACTCCGCCGGCCCGTTCATAGATCAGCTCCCGCAGTCCGATGCCTACGGGAAGCTCGTAGCAGCCCGGGTTTTCAACCGCTCCGCTGACGCTGAAAAGCCGCGTACCGCCGTCGCGCGGCAGGCCCCGCCGGAGAAATTCCTCGGCGCCGTGGAGCACGATATCGGGAATGTTGCATATCGTTTCCACGTTGTTGATGACCGTCGGACACTGGAACAAGCCGACCGAGGCCGGGAAGGGCGGCTTGAGCCGCGGATGCCCGCGCTTGCCCTCCAGCGACTCGAGAAGCGCCGTCTCCTCCCCGCAAATGTAGGCGCCGGCGCCGCGATGGACGAAGACCTCGAGGCAGAAGTCCGTGCCGGCGATATGATCGCCCAGCCAGCCCTTGGCCGCCGCTTCGGTCACGGCCTCCTCCAGGCGGCGCGCGATGGCCTCGTATTCCCCGCGGATATAAATGTAAGCCGTCCTGATTCCCACGGCGAACGAGGCGAGGACCATCCCCTCCAGGAGGAGATGCGGGTTGTGGCTCATGAGAAAACGGTCCTTGAACGTCCCCGGCTCGCCCTCGTCCGCATTAACGCACAGGTACTTGGGCGCATCCGACTCCCTGGGGACGAATCCCCATTTGACCCCGGCAGGGAACCCGGCACCGCCCCGGCCCCTGAGGTTGGCGGCTTTCACCTGATCCAGGACTTCGCCGGGAGTCATGGTTTTCAAGGCCTTGTACGCGGCCCGGTATCCCCCCCGGGCTTCATACGTCTCGAGCCGATGGAGATGATCGAGCTCGAAGTCCCGGGTCAGGAAACGCTCGTTCCCGTGCATCAATCCAACCCCTCGAGAAGCTCGTCCAAGGCCTGCCGGTCAAGCCGGCCGTAATGGTCGTTGTTGATCATGAGGCAGGCAGCCTGGTCGCAGTTGCCCAGGCATTCGACCGTGACGAGGGAGAAGCGTCCGTCTTCGGTCGTCCCGCCCTCGGCGATTCCCAGCTTTTCCTTGAGATGAGAAAGAAGATCGTCCGCTCCGCGCAGTGAGCAGCTCACATTGACGCAGACTTGGAGGTGATATTTGCCCGCGGCTTTCCTCCGGAACAGGCTGTAGAAGGAGGCGACTTCGCGGACCTTGATGGGGGGGAGTCCGAGCTTTTCCGCCGCCCATTGCTCGTCGGAGACGGACAGGAAACCCCTTTCGTCCTGGAGGACGCGGAGCACGGGCAGAAGAGCGGCTTCCGGCCGGGGATAACGGGACAGAATGTCCTCCACCTGCCGCTCGACCTTGTCCGATACGCTCGGGCTCATCTGTCGAGCTCTCCCAGGATAATGTTCATCGAGCCGAACGTGGGGATGATATCGGCCACGTAGCGCCCGCGGATCAGGGACTCCAGGGAGGCCAGGAGATGAAGGCAGGGCGCGCGGAGATGAAGACGATAGGGCCGGTCGGTCCCGTCGGAGACGATGAAGAAACCCAGCTCGCCGTTCCCGCCCTCCACCGACTGGTAGACCTCTCCCTTCGGCGGACGCAGACCGTGTCCCTTCATGAAAAATTTGAAATGACGGATGAGGCCCTCCATGGAGGTGTACGTGTCTTCCTTGGGAGGGACGACCGATCTGCCGTCGTCGGCCAGGATGCCCGAGTAGAGCGGCTTTTCCGCGCCCTCTAGGGTCGGCGACAGACGGGGGGGCTCATCCGGTCTTCGCAAACGGCTGCGGGCGATGGCTTCTTCGGGCTCCAGCCGGGAGTCCGCAACTCCGGCCTCCGGGGCGCCGGAGTCGAGGCGCGCCGCCGCCTGCTCCACGAGGCGCAGGCTCTGGTCCATCTCCCTCATCCGCACCATGTAGCGGTCGTAGTTGTCGCCGCGTTCGCCCAGGGGAACCTCGAACTCGAGTTGGTCGTACACGAGATAGGGGTGGGCCTTGCGGACGTCGTAACCGACGCCCGTGGAGCGGAGGCAGGGCCCGGTCCAGCCGTAGGACAGGGCCTCTTCCGCAGAGATCACGCCCACGTCGCGCGTCCTGTTCAGAAATATCTTGTTCTTGTCCAGGAGGCCGTGGACATCCTTGAGGACGCGCCGCGTCTCGGCGACGGCTTTCCTCAGGGAGTCGCGCCAGCCGGGAGCCAGGTCGGCCCGCACTCCTCCGATGCGGATATAGGAGGTGGTCATCCGGGCGCCGGTGGTCTCTTCGATGACGTCCCAGACGAATTCCCTGGCCTTGATCATGTACAGGAAAACAGTGAAGGCGCCGCATTCCATGCACATGGCCGCCAAGCAGGTCAGGTGGTCGGCCAACCTCGAGAGCTCGCACATCAGCACGCGGATGAGTTGAGCGCGCTCGGGAGGCGCGAGGCCCAGGAGCTTCTCCACGGCCAGGACATAGCCGACGTTGTTGATGAGCGGGGAAACGTAATTCAACCGGTCGGTGTAAGGAAGCAGGTTAAAATAAGTCCGGTTCTCGCACGTTTTCTCAAACCCGCGGTGAAGGTAGCCGACCTCGATCTCGCTGTTCAGGATGCGCTCGCCGTCAAGCTCGAGCATGATCCTCACTGCGCCGTGCATGGCCGGGTGCGAGGGCCCCATGTTCAGGAGCATGCTCTCGGCCCTGGCGCCTTTCCGGAGGAGTTCGCTCATGACCCTTTCCTGAGGGGGATGAGCGGCTGACGCCGTCGCAGGGGGTAGTCCTTGCGCAGGGGGTGCCCCTCAAATCCTTCGTAGAGGAGCAGCGGGCGAAGGCCGGGATGGCCCTCGAAGCGCACGCCGAACATCTCATGGACTTCGCGCTCCAGCCAATCGGCGTTCTTCCACAGAGGAGCGAGCGAGGGGAGGCAGGGCTCCCCGGCCGGGAGCTCGACCTTGAGCCGCAAGCGGTGTTTTCCGCTGAGAGAGGCAAGGTGATAGACCATCTCCAGGCGGCCGCGGGAGGCGATGTAGTCGACGCAGGTCAAGTCGAGAAGGAGGGCGTAATCCAGGGGCTTGCCTCTCAGTCCCTCGGCCACCCGGAACAGCCACTCCCGCTCGACGAGCAGCTCATCGTCGCCGGCCCCGGGGCGGGATTCGAGGACGGCCTCCGGAAACCGTTTCTTCAACTCGCTCAGGACCTGCGTTTCTTCCATCGCCAATCCTGTTCCTGTTTCTGGATCTTGGCCTGCAACTTCAGCAGGGCGTCCAGGATGGTTTCCGGCCGGGGCGGACAGCCGGGGATGTAAACGTCCACGGGGATGACGGCGTCCAGACCCTGGACGACGGCATAGTTGTCGTAGATCCCGCCGCTCACGGCGCAGGCGCCGATGGCCATCACCCATTTGGGCTCGGTCATCTGCTCGTAAACCGTGCGCAGCACGGGGGCCTGTTTCTGGGTGATGGTGCCCACGACGAGCAGCATGTCCGACTGACGGGGCGAGAAACGGGTCCAGCCGGCGCCGAAACGGTCTATGTCGAAATGGGCGCAGGCCGTGGACATGTATTCCATACCGCAACAGGCCGTGACGAAGGGATAATGAAAAAGCGAATACTTCCTCGCCCAGCCGAGCAGGCTGTTGAAGGTCGTGGTTATGAATCCCACTGGAACGCCCCCTTTTTCCAGGCATAGGCGAACCCCACGGCCAGGACGAAGACGAACACGCCCATGACCGCCAGCCCCGCCGCCCCCAGCTCGCGGAAGACCACCGCCCAGGGGAAGAAAAAGACGATCTCGATGTCGAAGACGAGGAAGAGAAAGGCGATGACCGCGAATTTGATGGAGAACGGCTTGATTCCGCTCTCGAGCACCGGGCTGCCGCACTCGAAGGGGGTGTCCTTGACGGCGCTGAAGCGCTTGGGGCCGAGCAAGGCGTTCAGGAAAAGAAGCACCACTCCCAAGGCTCCAAAAACAGCGAAGACCAGCAGGACTTCGGTCATCTTTCCTGCGGAGATTCTATTAAAAATACTTCCGATTATCAATAGATAAATTTCGCCGGCTTCTTTGACAACTCAAACGGCATCCTCTAAGATAGTTGCGGATTGAGAGGGATGCCGCAAACACACAGGGCCTATCAGAGGGAAAGAAATCGCCGGCCGGCGCTCTTCCGACGCCTCGTCCTCCCGCTGGGATTGTGCCTGTTGGGCGCGTTCTGTCGAGCCCCGGGACCTCCCCGCAACGTCATCCTCATCACGCTCGACACCCAGCGGGCGGATTATCTCAACTGCTACTCTCCGGGCAGCGCCCGCACTCCCAACCTGGACAGCCTGGCCGAGCGCAGCCTTCTTTTCCAGGATTGCACCTCTCTCATCCCCGTCACCCTTCCCTCCCACGCCTCGGTGTTCTTCTCCGAGCCGCCGCACGAAGTCCGGAATTTCGTCAACGGCCAAACCGTCCCTCCCCGTCAGCGCCGCCCTCTGCTCGCCGAGATCTTTAAAAAGCGCGGTTTCCAAACGGCCGCCTTCGTCTCGCTCGGAGTGCTGGGCAAGCGTTTCGGCCTGGCCGAAGGGTTCGACGTCTACCACGACGAGTTCCCCGGCGACCGCTGGTACCTTCACGCCGAAGAGGTGAACCGCGAAGCGCTCCCCTGGCTGGAAAAGAACCACGGAAAGCCGTTTTTCCTCTGGCTTCATTATTCCGACCCCCATGACCCTTATGCGCCGCCCGATACTCCGCCCGACATGAGGATTTCCTTCAACGGCCGCCTCCTGGGCGACGCCTACTGCTTGAGGAAGTATCTCACCCACGCCGTCGACGTCGAACTCAAAACCGGCCGCAACACGTTCCTCATCGAGATCCAAAGCCCCTATTTCCCGAACAATTTCCAGGCCCGTCTCGACCTCCTCGATTTCGACCCGCCCGTAGACTCGCCGGGCTTGAAGATCGACTTCGTCAGCGGCTGGTTCATCCGCCGCACGGACAATATCTACTTCCTCAAACCGCGGACGGTCCTGGACGTGGTGAACTCGGGCCCTCCGCGCCGCTTCCGCCTGACGCTCCGGGGCAAGCTCATTCTCCCGCCCGATGAGGTCCCCTCCTATTACCGCCGCGAAGTCGAATACATGGACGCGCATCTCGGCCGCCTCTTCGACAAGCTCGAGGATCTCGGCCGGATGAAGGATACGGCCCTCGTGATCTTCGGCGATCACGGCGAGGGGCTGGGCGAATTCCTCAGCCCTTACGGGGACCGTCACATCGGGCACATTCACTACCTTTATGAACAGTACCTCAAGGTCCCTCTTATCGTCCACCTTCCCGGCCGCTCATCGCCCCGCGGAGTGCGGACCGAACCCGTATCGCTCCTGGACATCGCCCCCACGATCATGGACGCCATGCGCTTCAGGCGGCCGGCCTATTACCGCGGCCGGAGCCTGCTCCTCAAGCGGTCGCCGGGCGTTGAAGCCGTGTTCCAGGCGACCTACAAACCGGAAGCGGCCTGGGACAAATTCGCCGTCCGCCGGCCGCCCTGGCACCTCATCTTCACGCCGGAAAAGGGCCTCTATGAGCTCTTCAACGTGGCTGACGACCCGACCGAACGCAACGACCTCTTTGGCCGGGACGGCCGCGGGGCGGAAGTCCTGGAGCTTCGCCGCCGCCTCGAGGAGTTCGCCCGCGACGTCCTTAGAACCAAGGGGAGCGTCACTCAGGAAAAATCCGCGGAGGAGATGCTGAAGTCCCTGGGCTACTTAGGAAAATAGGCTAGGAGACTATTCGGCGCCGCGCCCGGCGCTCTTTCCATGACCGAACCAGGCGTCCCGGAACCCTGAACATCAGGCGGTTGAGGAGGCGCAGGACGGCCGGACGCCGGGGCAGGGCGCTGCTCTTCCCATTCTCCCGCTGCTCCCTGAGCACCCGTTGGACAATGGGGCACCCCAGGCTCTCCAAGCAGTACGGGCTCAACTTCCCCTGACTGAGATGCCGCCGGATTTCACGCAGCTGCGGCGAATTCCAGGCCGAGGCCCATTCGTTGAGAGGAGCGATGATCGGGTTGCCATGACAGCAGGGCAGGATTCCCCGCCGGAGGATGTAATAGCTCTCCCACGGCTCGCGGCAGAGGGGCAGACGGCCATGGCCGAGGTCGTCGCTGTTCCTTGAATTGTTCATGAATCAGAGTCCCGATTTTCGGACCCGGGCTCGGGAATCTGGCCGAAATTGTATTGGTTGGCCAGGGGGACGCCGTACGTCCGCGACAGGCGTTCGCATTCCCGGATGATCTCCTCGCCCTCGGACCGCTCGAGCATTTCCCGCTTGTAATCGAAGTGATAGCCGCCCCGGTCGGCTTCGATTTTCGGGTTCCATAAATAGAGCAGGGGCCTGAGGACGAGGGCGTCGGCCTCCAGCTTTCGGCAGAGCTGGAAATAGGCCTCCAGGTCGCCGCGGTTGACGCGCATGGGCATGAAGACCATGAACAGCTTGGGAAAACCGCCGGCTTTCCTCCTCTCGCGGCCGAGAAGCTCGAGCTTGGGGATGATCTCCTCCCAGCGGTCGTTGCGGATTTTGGCGTACGTCTCCGCCGTGGCCGCGTCCAGGGAAACATAGAGGTACACCGGCTTGCCGCTGAGAGCCCTGATCGTTCGTTCGGTGAAGGCCTGCCCGTTGGTCGACAACTCGAGGAACTTGCCGTTCCGGCGGCAGAGCTCCAGGATTTCCTGAAAACGGGGATGGAGAAGAGGCTCGCCGAACGAACAGTTGACCAGGTTCCGGGCGGCCTTGAAAAAGGGCCCGTAGGACTCCAAGGTCCCGTCGTCGACCGTCACGTCCGCATAGGGACCCTCCAAGACCTTCATCCGGTCCCAGAGGCAGTAGACGCAGGGCGGCTTGATGTTGCACTTGCCGTAGAGGTCGATGCCCAGGTTGAGCGGATAGGATTGAAGCTCTTCCCCGCCCTCGACCATCTCCTCGAAATTCCGGACGGCGTTGGCGATAAAAAAACGGAAATTCTCGTGCCGCTCAAGGTCGTTGTGGAAATCGAACGGCCCGACCCGAACGCCAAGTTCGCGGCCGTCCCCGGAATGGTAGCGGGCCGGGAAGATTTTGTTCAGGCTCAGGTTGAGCGCGACCGGACCGCGCGCCTCGGGCGCGTCGTCCGCCGGTCCGGCGGCGGAATGATCATCCGGCCGGAGGTCCAGGCTGTAGAAAGCCCATTGATACAGGAGCGGCCATTCGACCGCGCTTCCCTCTCCGGTTTCGACCGACAGCTTTTGGCTGGTATCGACATACTCGGAAAACACGGGGACGACGGCGTAGCGGTACCGGTTCCCGACCTCCTCGGGCAGGATGACCTTTGCCCTGGCGGTCATCCAGCGGAAGGGAAAAACACGGTCGTTTTCCCAGCCGTACCAGCCGTCTCCGTATTCGATGTTCACGGGAGACGACCCGGCGGGCGGGACCGCTTCTTCTTTGTCTTGATTTGACATGACGCGCTCGAGGCCTCATTTTAAGCATCGGCTTTGCGCCTTGTCAATTGAGAAGAGAGAGCACAGGGGGGCATAAGGAAGCTGTCTCCGGAGCGGTCGGAGGGGGCGGGTTGCGGAGCTCCCGAGAAGAGCTCAGGGGAGGGTTTGTCGATCCCGTCTTTTGACAGGAAGCCGGCGGCGGATATAATGGGGCGGTGATGATTCCCGAGCGGCGGAAAAAAATCGCGTCGCATGCCGGAGTGCTGCTTCTGTTCGCGGCCTCGGCTTTCTTCCAGCTCCTTCCCCTGTCCCTCCATCCGGCCGACAGCCTCAACGACGGCTGGGATTGCCTGCTCAACACCTGGATCCTGGGCTGGAATCACCAGCAGATGGCCCGCAACCCCCTTCAGCTCTTCGAGGCCAACGTTTTCCACCCTCATCGAGGGACGCTCAGCTACTCCGAGACCTTGCTCCCCTTAGCCATCCTCTCCTGGCCGGTGGCGGCCCTGACCGGGAACCCCATCCTGGCTTATAATTTCATCTTCTTCCTGTCCTGCGTCCTGAACGCTTATGCCATGTTCCTCCTGGTCCGTCACTTGACGGGGCGGGTCGTAAGCGGCGCGGCAGCCGGGCTTATTTTCGCCTTCAGCGCGACTCTCATGCAGCAGATCACGCACCTGCAGCTTGTCGCGGCCTGGTTCATCCCGTTGTCGCTCCTTTCGCTTCATCGATTTTTCGAGACGGGCCGGGCCCGGCATTCCGTCCTGTTCTCGCTCTTCCTCGTTCTCCAGGCGCTGACCTGCGTGTATTACGGGCTCTTCTTCCTCTCGCTCCTGCCCCTCATCCTGACAGTCATGCTTCTGCTCCACCGGAGGTCGATCCGTCCCCCATTCCTCCTGAAGCTCGGCCTGCCGCTCCTCGGCGCCGGAGCGTTTCTGGCCGTGTATGCCCGGCCTTTCCTCAAGCTTTTCCATGATTTTCAATTCCAGCGCAACCTGGAAAACGGGGCCGACCTGACGAATTACCTGGCCGTCCCGCCCCATAACCGGCTGTGGGGGAGCCTTCTTCATCCGTTGGGCTCCTACGAGTATTTTCTTTTCCCGGGAGCCGTGGCCCTCGCTCTGGCAGCCGCCTTTGTCGTTTGGCGGTTCGTTCGCAGCCGCTCCCTTTCGCGCAGGCTGAAAACGCTCGTGGCCGTCGTCCTGGCCGTTCCGGCCGTTCTGACCGCCTCCA
>CAZFTV010000017.1:0-7086 GCA_964521765.1 uncultured Eubacteriales bacterium | reverse complement strand
ACCGAAGACCGCCTTTATGGTCGAGAAATTGATCTTCTTGGCCGCTCTGACCGCCTTCATTATCCTATTCCCGGGCGTCAAGCTCAGCTCCGGAGCTTTCTCCCTCTCCCTGACCAATCCGGCCAAGCCGGCCTTCATCCTGGGCGTCGGATTCGGCCTGGCCTTGACGGCCGCTTTCGCTTTCCACGTCTTCAAGTCCGGACGTCCGGAAAGCGCGCACGGAAGCGCCTTCCTGTATCTGTTCATTCTCTGCGCCTCCTTGGCCTTTTCGTTCGGGGCGGCGTTCGCCCTGAACGGTTCTCGTGTTTTTCCCTATCTTTCGCCCTTCGCTTGGTTGTACGAGCATGTGCCGGGCTTCAAGGGCATCCGCGTTCCCTCCCGCTATGCCGTCTTCGTCATCCTGGCCGCGGCCGTCCTGGCCGGCTGGGGGGTTGACCTGGTTTGCCGAGCAATCAAGAGCCGCGCTATGAAAGCCGCTCTGGCCGTCGGCCTGCTGCTTTTTCTGAACGTGGAATACTGGTCGTTTCCCCAGCGCCTTCTCTCTTTTCCCGTGGGCCGGGACATCCCCCCCACTTACCGTTGGCTGGCGGAGCGCCAAGAGGGATTCGCTGTGGTCGAGCTGCCCATGGCCGCCGGCGTCGCGAATGAAGCCGCCTATATGTATCTCTCCCTTTTCCACGGCAAAAAAATCGTGAACGGCTATAGCGGCTTCCTGCCCCCCGAGAACGACACCCTGCGCAGCCTGTTGCGCGATTTCCCCTCCCGGGCCTCCGTGGAAACCCTGCAGGTGCTCGGCGTTAATTTCGTGATCTTCCATGCTCGGCGGCTGAACGCGGATCGCGCCGAGGAAATCCGTTTCGACGCCCGGCACCGCAGCTTTCAACTGCTCCGTGAGGTTGCCTTCTTCCGCTACGGGTTCAGTCGGCCGAACAGCCTGGAGCCGCTGCTGGGCGACGACACGATCTACGAAGTCCTGCCTCCCTCCTCCCCGCCTCCCCGGCCCCTGCCCGACGCAGAGATTTCTTCGTCGGTCTGGCGGGTGGAATCGGACTCGAACCCCGAGGGAACAGGATATGTCCAGGACGGCCGGCTGGATACGGTCTGGGCCACGAACGGGCCCAAGGCCCGGGGCGAGCAACTTCTCGTCGCCTTCGACCGGCCCGTCCGCGTCTCCCGGGTTTCCCTGGACGCCGGGCTTGTGCCTCAGTGCGCGGCCGGCAACCTGGCCGCGACATGGTCTCTGGACGGCCGGGAGTGGCATCTTGCTCTCCCCGGCTTCCATCCCGGCGTCTATATTCGTTCCACGGTGGACAACCCCAGACAGGCTGTTCAGAATATTCTCTTCCCGGGCGAAGAAGTCCGATTCATCAAAATTGAACAGACCGGCATCGACCCCCTCTGGCCCTGGGGCGTCGCCGAGCTCCGGGTGTTTCGACCGCTCGAAATTCCCTGATCCTGATCGAACTCTCCCCTCGCCGGCCAACGGGGGTTTGTCCGTAATCTGTGCCGAGGACGGGCCGGGGGCGCGGGGAGCCGTCCCGCCGGCGCTCCTCGGCGGGCCCTTCTTCCAAAGCTTAAGGCCGGCCCGCGTTCAGGGCGTGCAAAGCCAGGCCCTTCGTCTTGAGCGCCGCCTCGACGATCGACTCCGAGAGCGTCGGGTGAATATGAATCGTGGAGGACACGTCCTGGAGCTTCAGCTTCAGTCTCACGGCCAGGGTCAGCTCCGGAATCATGTCGCTCGCCCCCGGAGCGATGATATGGGCGCCCAGGAGCGCGTCATCTGGCCCGGCGATGAGCTTGACCATGCCCTCCGGGCTGTCCATGGTCAGGGCGCGTCCGTTGGCCTGGAGCGAAAACGTCCCGGTCTGGAGTCCGATGCCGCGCTCCCGCGCCTCTTCTTCGGTCAAACCCACAGAGGCGAACTCGGGGTCCGTGAAAACGGCCATGGGCAGGGCCGCGTCGTCGGCGAGGAGGTTTCCTCCGGCGGCGTTTTCCGCGGCGACAAGCCCCTCGTGGGAAGCCTTGTGCGCCAGGAGCTTCCCCCCGACGAGGTCGCCGACGGCATAAACGCCGGGGAGCGAAGTCTGCATCTTTCTATCCACCTGAACGAAACCGCGGTCGAGCGCGACGGGCGTTGCTCCCTCATGATAGGTCTCGCTGTTGGCGCGGCGGCCGGCAGCCAAAAGGACGCGTTCGGCCTCGTAGGAGAACGACGCGTTGTTCTTCAGGCACGTGCCCTCGAGGCGCATGCCGCCCGACGTCTCGAGCGCCCTCTCGATGCGCATCCGGGTGTAAATCGCCAACCCCTGGGATTTGAGCAGGCGTTCGAGGCGCGTCGCCATCTCGCGGTCGCTCCCGGGCAGGATGCCGGGCAGGATTTCGAGGACCGTGACCTTCGTTCCCAGCCGGGCATAGACGGTCCCCAGCTCGAGCCCGATCGCTCCCGCGCCCACGACGATGAGGCTCCCGGGGAGACGATCGAGCTCGAGCGCCTCGCGGCTGGTGATCACGATCCGGCCGTCGGCCTTTAAAAAAGGAAGGTCCGCGGACCGGCTGCCCGTGGCCAGGATGACTCGCCCGGATTCGATGAGGCGCTCTTCGCCGCCGGAGGCGATCCGGACGCGTCGCCCGTCCAGCAGCCAGGCCCGGCCCTTGACAACTTCGACCTTGTTTTTCTCGAGGAGAAATTCCGTGCCCTTGACCAGGCGGTCGACGACCTTCACGCGGTCTTCCTGGACGCGCCTCCAGTCGCAGGCAACTTGGTCCAGGGGGCCCGAAAGCCTCGTGTTGACCCGGAGCCAGCGATAGAGCCCGGTCTGATGGAGAAGAAACTTGGCGGGGATGCAGCCCCAGTTCATGCATGTCCCCCCCACCCGGTCCTCCTCGACCAGGAGCGTATTCCTGCCGAGCTGGGCCGCCCGAAGCGCGGCCACATATCCGCCCGGCCCGCCGCCGATGATGACGATGTCCCGCGTTTCTGCCATGATCCCCTCTCTGCGCCAGAGACGTCAAAGTTCTATGCTAATCAGACCCCGCCGGAGAATCAAGCCGCTACTGCGGACTCTTCAAAACGAGGCGTCCGCTTGTCCATGATACCACATGTGCCGGAGCCGGCTTTTTTGGAGTGCGGCCTCATGAGGCCGCTTTGGATGCGGCGACGCGTCGCCGCACTCCAAAAAAGAACCCGTGGAGCTCAATGGACCCTGGGTTGTCAAGCGTCGAGCGCAGAGGCTTCAAAACCGTTCAACAACACACACGTGATTGCCAACGAATCACCCGCGGCCAAGGCCGGGCTTCTTCAGAGAAGTCCCATGAAAAACTTGGAGGCCATAAGAAGGGTTGATATAATGCCACTTCGTTCAAAGCCGAGGAGGAAAGAATGAGAATCGCCCCCGGAATATCCATGACGCTAAAACCGAGGGAATCGCGCCGGAGGGCGCGTCTTTTATCCCGGTCGTCATACTGCTTCTTCCTCGTTTCCTTTGTTCTTATTTTCTCCGCTCCGGCCGCCCGGGGCCAGGAACCCTCGCTTCTCTGGGGACGAGTCCTCGACCAGGCCGGACAGCCGATCTCGGGAGTCGCGGTCCTGGTCTCCGCCCAAGGCCTCCCCGATTCCCTCCGGACGACGACGGACGGCCGCGGCGCGTTCCGCCTGATCGGACTTCCCTGGGGCTTCTGCCGCGTCCGCTTCGAAGCGCCGGGCTACCGAACCCACACCGAAGAACACCTGGCCTCCGAGCCCGGCTCGCGCGCCTACCTGGGCGTCGTCCTCAGCCCGAACGCTTCAGGCCCGTCATCAACGCTCATCCGTCTTGCCGACCGCCGCGATTTCCATAAAACCGTCCTGGATTCGGACCACATCGCCAACTATCCCGCGGGCAACAACATCTGGAGCTTGATCGAAAACCAGGACCTGTCCGCAACCTCGAGCCGCATTGACGTGGGCGGGATGGCTCTCGGCCTCCCGGCAGCCGTAAGCTCCCGGGGCAGCGCCACCTGGACCCAGACGGGCTTCACGCTCAACGGCCTGGACGTCACCGACCCCTTCGCCACGGGACGGCCGCTGTTCTATCCCGATATCTTCAGCCTGAGCTTCTTCGAGCTCGAGAACGCCCGCCTATCCGCGAGTTCGGTGTATGCGGGCGCCCATATCGGCCTCGCCACCAAGGAAGCGGGAAGCGTCTCCCGCGGGAGCCTGACCGCCTATTATTCATCGGCCATGTTCGCCGCCGACAATGTCACCCCCGCCCTGATCACAGAAGGCATCAGCGAGAGTCAAGCTTGGCGCGGGATGGGAGATATTCATTTCGAGCTCGCCGCTCCCCTGGACGGGGACCGGCTCGGACTCTATGCCTCCCTGACTTCGCAGCGGATGGCGCGGGACCTGGCCGACTACGAACACGTCGATGGTTCGTCGGTCTTCTCCGGCCTTCTCAGCCTGGAGTATCGCCTGACCCGGGGGCGGCTCAAGCTTCTCGGAATCGAACAGTCGGTTCGGCATCCCTCGCTCGGCGCCGGACGCGGCATGGCGCCGGAGTCGACTCTGGATTCCCGCTGGAGGTTCGGAGTGTACCAGCTTCACTGGGACACCCTCCTCGATGACGGACACTTCCTGCGCGCCGGCCTGGGCTATTCCTCCGCAAACGACCGAAACGATTTTCAAGATGGCGCCGCGGGACCTTGCCGCGTCGACATCCTCCCCGAGACGTTCTCCGCGGCGGCGCCCTTCGCCGGCCAGGACAAACGCGGTCTTGTCGACGCCTTCCTCGACGGCCGGATATTGGCGCCGACCGGATCGGGCGGCGCCCATCTCTTCGAATACGGGCTCGGACTCAAGTACTCCCGGAACACATCGCTGGTCCACGTTCTCGAGGACCGGCACCTCAGGTTCTTTCAAGGGATGCCCCTGGAAGTCGTGGAATACAACACTCCCCTGGAGAACGGACAGGCCGCCTTCCAGGGCCGCCTCTATGTTCAGGAGACTCTCTACCTGGCCCCGGCTCTCTTCTTCACCGCCGGTTTGAACCTCAGCCTCAGCCGCGGTTGGCGCACCGGCGCCGGCTCATCGGCCTTCACCGACCGGGAAGGAGTGAGCGGCATCACCTGGCTCGGCATCTCGCCCCGCCTGGGGCTCACCCTCCCGCTCTCAAGACACCGGGACACTGCGTTGTCGATTTCCGCGGCCCGCTACCCGTTCGCCCTGCCCCTAAACTATCTGCTCTACGGCCATCCGGAGGCGCTCGGCGGGATGGTTTACGCCTGGAACGACATCGACCGGGATTGTCATTTCGACCCGGGGGAAGCCGGAGAGCTCATCCGCAGGGAGGGACCGGCCTTCGCCGCCATCGACCCGAAGATCAAACAGCCTTATGCCGACGAGCTCGTCGTGGCCCTGAAGCTCGACCTGGGTTCGGGATGGCGCCTCGCTCTCGCCGGGTTTCTCCGCGAGACGCGCAACCTGGTCGAGACGCTCAACACCGGCGTCCCCTTCTCGTCCTATACGCCGGTGGTCCTTTATGAGAACGGGGACGACCTCATTTTCGGCACGCACGACGACCTGGAGTTCACCCTCTACAACCAGGACCCGGCCACCCTGGGAGAGGATTTTTTCCTCCTGACCAATCCCGAGTCCGAGAAGCGCATTTCCCGATACCGCGGCGTGGACCTGACCCTCGTCAGGCGCCACAGCCGGAAGTTCAATTTCTTCCTGTCCCTCCAGGCCATCGAAGCCATCGGCTATGCCGGTCCGGGCAACACCGAGATGGAGAACGACGACGGAGTCATCGGCGCCCTCTACGACAACCCCAACACCCTGATCAACGCCAAGGGGCGCCTGCGCTTCGACCGCGGATACACGGCCCGCCTCGGCTTCAGCTTCGTTCTGCCCGCCGGGTTCCGCCTGGCCGCGGTGGTGAAATATTACGACGGGCAGCCCTTCGCCCGCAAAATCATCGTCACCGGCTTCAACCAGGGCCCGTTTTATGTCCAGGCCCACTCGCGGGGCGTGGCCCGCTACGAGTTCAACCTCACCGCGGACATCCGCCTGGAGAAGATGTTCACCGTGGGCGGCGCCAAGCTGCGCCTTTTCATCGACGGTTTCAACATCTTCAACAGCGGCCTGGCCGTAAGCGAAAATGAATGGACGGGCCCCGCCTGGCCGCTGCGCTACGCCACGGAAATCCAGTCGCCCCGCCTGTTCCGTTTCGGGTTGTCTTATGAATTTTGAGGTAGAAGACAGGCTTTATCGATGGTCTCAACCCGACAAGACTGAAACTAGACATTCTGGCAACCAACAGCCGATTGCCGGAGCCCGAGCTTCTTTTTCAGAGTGCGGCGAAGAACCGACGTTTCTGTCCCAGGCACGAACTTGCGGTGACGCACGCCTTTTTTGGAGTGCGGCGACGCGTCGCCGCTTTCCCTGGCGGCATCGCGATGCCGCCCCCTCTGTCTCGCCCTCCCGCATTATGCCTATCGGAAAAAGTACTAACTTCAAAGGATAAAATTGAAGCCTTTATCATATCCAAATCATATTTTTTTTAATACCGTGAAACGCAACTTGCATCGATCACATGAATAGAGCATCAAATGCGCAAGGGCTGTCACTGTCGAGCTTTTCTTAGTGCGGCGACGCGTCGCCGCATCCAAAGCGGCCTCGTGCGGCCGCACTCCAAAAAAGGCCGTCCTAGGCCGCAGCTTATTATCTTCTACGATGCGGCCCCTTCCGGAATGAATGGGAAATACGAATTCGCGCGCAACTTGCCCGCAGATAAAAAATTCGCTAGAGTGTGGGGCGCATGTCCAACGTGAATGCCGGAGGAACGGATGCTGTCGACGCCTGAAAAAATCATCTTCACCCTGATCATCCTGGTTACGGCCGCGGCTTTTCTCCTGCCCGTCGTCCGCCGCTTCCGCATCGTCCGCGCAGGACGCTCTCTTTCGAGGTCGGACTCGCCCTGGAAAAGGCTATGGTCCGCCCTGGTCAAGGCGCTGCTGCAGCTGTGCACGCTTAAGAACGAGCGGCCGGCCACGGGGCTCATGCATGTCTTCATCTTCTACGGCGCCCTGTCCTTCGACACCCTGACACTC
>CAZFTV010000016.1:13857-16346 GCA_964521765.1 uncultured Eubacteriales bacterium | reverse complement strand
CGATGGCCGCCAGGGCTTCCTCGGTGAATTCCAGGCCGACCCCCTCCAGCTCGAACAGCTTCTGGTATTGCTTGACCAGCGCGTTCTTCGGCTTGGTCAGGATGCTCATCAAGTCATCGACTCCCAGCTCGGAGAAGGCGCCGACGACGGGGAAGCGGCCGATGAACTCGGGTATGAGGCCGTACTTGATGAGGTCCTGGGGAGTCATCTCGCCGTATAGCGCCTCCAGGCTTTCGTGGGCGGCGTGTTTCTCCCCGGTCTTGAACCCGACCGTCGTGCGCCCCATTCTCTGGGCGATGACCTTGTCCAGGCCGACGAACGCTCCGCCGCAGATGAAGAGGATGTCCTGAGTGTCCACGGAGATGAATTCCTGGTAGGGGTGCTTGCGGCCGCCCTGGGGCGGAATGTTGGCCACCGTTCCCTCGATGATCTTCAGCAGGGCCTGCTGAACGCCCTCGCCGGACACGTCCCTGGTCAGCGAGGGGTTCTCGCTCTTGCGGCTGATCTTATCGACCTCGTCGATGTAGATGATTCCCTTCTGCGTCTTGTCGAGGTTTCCCCGGGCCGCTTTAAACAGCTTGAAAACGACGTTCTCCACGTCCTCGCCCACATATCCCGCCTCGGTGAGGGATGTCGCATCGGCGATGGCGAAGGGCACGGACAGGATGCGGGCCAAAGTCTGGGCCATCAGGGTCTTGCCCGTCCCCGTGGGACCGATAAGCAGGATGTTGCTCTTGGCGATCTCCACGCCGGAAGGGTCCTTGGTCATGTTGATCCGCTTGTAATGGTTGTAGACGGCTACGGAGATTTTCTTCTTGGCCTTTTCCTGCCCGATGATGTATTCGTCCAGGGCCATCTTGATCTCGCTGGGCGTGGGAAAATGCACTTTCTGTTTCTTGTCCTCTTCCTTTTTTCGGTCGGAGACGATGATGGAATGAGCCACTTCGACGCAATTGTCGCAGATGAACACCCCCCCGGGGCCGGCGATGAGCTTGCGGACCTGGGATTGGTTTCGCCCACAAAAATTGCACTTGATCAGGACATCCGTCTTGTGCTGAGTCCGTTCGTCCATGTCCTCTGTTCCTAACGGGCCGCGCGGAAACGCGCAGGCTGCGCGGTCAATTTTCCGTTTGACCCCGGCTGCTGATGATCTGATCCACCAAGCCGTACTCCCGGGCCTGTTCCGGGGTCATGATGAAATCGCGGTCGATATCCGCCTCGATCCTTTCCCGCGCCTGGCGGGTGTGCTTGTGCAGAATGTCGTAAAGACTCTCCCTGATACGCAGGATTTCCTTGGCCTGGATGGCTACGTCGGCCGCTTGTCCCTGGTAGCCTCCGAAGGGCTGGTGAAGAATGATCCGGCTGTTGGGCAGGGAGAACCTCTTGCCCGGCGTGCCCGCGGCCAGAATCACGGCGGCCATGCTGGCCGCCTGGCCGACGCAGATCGTGGAGATATCGGACTTGATGAACTGCATCGTGTCATAGACAGCCAACCCCGCTGTGACGCTTCCTCCCGGCGAGTTGATGTACAGGGACACGTCCGTGTCCGGACGGTCCGCTTCGAGATAGAGAAGCTGGGCGATGACAGCGTTGGCCAGGTCATCGGTGATCTCCGCGCCGATGAAAATGATGTTGTCCTTGAGCAGCCGGGAATAGATGTCATACGCCCGCTCGCCGCGGCCGTCCTGCTCAACGACAAAGGGAATGAGGGCCATAGGATTGGTCTTTAACATGACATTATAGCCTGATCAACCAAAAAGTCAACTGCCTGGCGGAAGAGGAGGCTCTCCCTTAAGCTGTCCATCCTGCCCTCGTTCTCAAGGTGCGCTCGAAGCCTCGCCGGCTGGACCCGGTTGGATAGGGCCAGCTCTTTGATCTCCTCCTCGACATCCGCTTCGCTGACTTTCAGGCCTTGGGCGGCCGCCACCTTCTTCAGGACCAGATGGTTCTTGATTGTCCTCTCCGCCTGGCTGCGCAGACGCTTCTTGATGTCCTCCAGGGCTTCCCGGCCTCCAGCCGGGAAGCCCTGCGCCCCCGGCGATTGCAGAAACTTCCTGAGAAGGTCCTGAGTTTCCTGTTCCAAGAGCGTCCGGGGAAGGTCGTCGGGGACCTGTTCGACGAGCTTGTCGAGGATTTCCTGGGCCGCTTCATTTCTGAAAGCTTTTGTCTTTGATTTCAAAAGGTCGTCCCTGACCCTTTCTCTCAGGCTCGTTAGATTTTCGAATTCGCCCAGTGTCTTGGCCAGGTCATCGTCGAGGGCGGGGACTTTTTTCTCCTTTACGGCCAGGATCTTAACCCGGAAGGATATGGTTTTTCCGGACAACCGCTTGTCGGGATGTTCGGCGGGGTAAGAAATCTCGAAGCGCCCCTCCTCGCCTTCGGCCAAACCCATGATTTTTTCGGAAAGGGGGTTGTCCTCGGAGGGACCGGCCAGGAGAACGGATTTCTCCACGGCAAATTTCTTGTTTGCCTCCCGGTCCAAACCCTGC
>CAZFTV010000016.1:0-13847 GCA_964521765.1 uncultured Eubacteriales bacterium | reverse complement strand
AGGCGACATAGTCGCCCCCCACGACTCCCCTTCCCTGAACGGGCACATATTCCGAAGAACGCTGCCGGAGCTGTTCAAGATAGAGCTCAATGTCTTCTTCATCGACCCGGATCTCTTTCCGGGCAATTTTGACCTTCGTGTGATCGGGCAGCTCAAATTCCGGCCAGACTTCGATTTCCGCCTTGAAGCGCAGGGGCTGGTTTTCTTTGAATTCGATGTCCCGGAGAAGGGGGATGCCTACGGGTTCGAGGCTGTGTTCGCGGAAGCTCGCCTGCAAGGCTTCGGGCGCCAAGCCGTCGATCAGGCTGTGTTCGATCTCATCCGAAAACCTTCTGCGGACTATTTCAAGAGGGACCCGCCCCTGCCTGAAACCCGGCATTTTGACCTGGGAGGCAAACCTTTCCACGGCCAGGCCGTACTCCTTGGCGGCATCCTCGGCTGGTATTTCAACCGTGAGCTCTTTCCTGCTCGGGCTGAGGTTTTGAACCGTGCTGACAATGACTTTGGTATCCAAGGCAAAGGCCCTCCCCAGGCCTTAAAGCGTTCACCCGCCGAGCCTTCCGGGCCGGCCGTGAGGCTGTAACTTTGGGCAGAGCGGGACTCGAACCCGCACTCCCTCGCCGGGAACTAGGTCCTAAGCCTAGCGCGTCTGCCTATTCCGCCACCTGCCCACGGAGTCTCATCCGGGCGACCCATCCGTCAGGCTTCTCCAACGGAAATCCATCCGCTTGCGTAGCGTGCAGATAATACGGTAGTTTCGGATGGCTTCGGCCGCGTGCCGATACAACTTAAAGGGAAATAAATATACCATACCCCTTGCTGTTGTGTCAAATTCACCCCGGGGGGCGCGTTACCGCTGCAAAAGCCTCCGCAGCCGGGCGGCCAGGTCGGCATCGACATTGACCAAGGATTGATAAATTTCCCTGGCGCTGGAATCCGCCCTCAGGTTCAGATAGGTCACGCCCAGGTTGTAGAGAGCCACGCCGTAATCCGGCCGAAGGGAGATGCATTTTTTCAAGGGTTCCACGGCGCCGGAAAAATCCTTGAGCATCATATAATTCACCCCGATGTTCAACCAGCCTTCTACGCTTTCGGGGACGATTTCCACATATTTTTGAAACGCCCCGATCGATTCCCTGTATTTCTTCTGTTGGGAGAAGCACATACCGATGTTGTACCAGGCGTAATCGTAGTCGGGCTTGAGGCCGATGGCCCGCTGGAACGCCTCGACGGCCTCGTCGTACTTCTTAAGCTTCTGGAACATGATCCCCAGGTTGTAGACAGCCACTTCGCTCCCGGGGTTGAGTTCGATCACTTTCTGGGCCGCCTCGATCGCTTTTTCGTTCAAGCCCGCCTCGTCATACATGCGAAGGATGGTGCTGTAATACGACCCGGCGTCCTCGGGGTAATATTGAATGAGCTTCTTCAGAACGTTCTCGGCCTGCTCGTACTGCTTGGCCCTCTGGTAGGCCATGGCCAAGTTATAATTCGTCTGGTAATCGCGCGGCTGGCTCTTGAGGGCTTCCTGAAAAGCATTCGCCGCCTTGACGAAATCACCGCTCTCCATGGCGCTGACTCCCAGTCGGAACTGGGCCGAGGCGGCATCGGCCGGGAGAGTCAGCAGGTATCTCTGATATTGCTCTACGGCCCGGCTCCAATCTTTTTTGGCTTCATAGACCATGCCCAGCTGGTAGTATATATCCGGTTTGTTCAGGGAGAGCTCCTGAGCCTTTTGGAAGGCGGCCAGCGCCTCTTCGAGCTTTTGGGTTTTCAGATAGATGGATCCCAGATCGAAGTGGGCCTCGGCCCTGTTGGGGTCGAGTTCCAGGAGTCTTTTGTAAGCCGTTACCGCGGCCGTGTAATCCCTCTGGTCGTTGTATACCCTGGCCAGCAACGCCTGGACCTCTTGATTGTTGGGGTTGGCCCGGATGATTTTTTCCAGGAACCTCTGAGCATTTCCCGTGTCGCCGGTCGCGGCGGCGATCCGGCCTGCCATCAGGGAGCCCTCCTGAGTTTCGAAGAAATTCTCATGGGTCCAGCTTTCGAACCCCACGGGCTTGCTCAAGCGGGATAAGCTGCGGAAGAGGTTGACCGGGAGGATGAATTTCAAGCCGCGGTCGAGGACGGTCAGGACTCCCACCACCTGGCCGCTGATATCGATGACCGGGGCTCCGGAAAACGTTAGGGGAAGGGAGACCACCAAATCCGAAGCTCTCAATTCGGGGGTTATCTGAAACACATTCCTGGTCGTGCCGCTGGCGATGTTGATTTCTCCGGCTTCGTTGGCGCCTAAGGCAAAAAGCTTCATGTCCGGTGTGACGAGGTCGAAATTGCCTATGATCAAGCCTTGAAACTTGCCCTTGGCCATAAGGAGGACCAGATTGGCGGCTTTGTTGACTCCAAGAATTCCTTCGACCTTAATCCTTTTGTTTTCCGAGCTGAAGGCGTCGACTTTATAGGCCTGGGCAACGACATGATAGTTGGCGATGATGAGGTTCTCTCCGACAACGAACGCCGTTCCCCTGCTGACTTCTTCCTTGTTTTTGCCGAGGGCTACAAGATATAAAACCCCAGATTTGTTCTGGTCCAAGACCCGGGAGGCGTCGTCAACCTGGGCTTGTAGCGGGGCGGCGCAGGGGAGAGTTGATAAAGCAAGAAAAAGAACCGCCAGTATTCCTTTTTTCATGCCTCCTCCTTTCTCTATTCCTCTCCTTGGTTGTGGCTTAATAATACACACAGACAAGAGGCCCTGTCAATCTCTGTCCTCCGGCTAAAAATCGGTCATTCTGCCCCCCCTGTCCTCATGAACTCCTCGCTTTTTCAACCTGTCCGGATGAGGCGCTCATCCGGGAAAGCCCAAGCTGAATCCTGTTGAAAACAGATGGCATTATTGCTAAAGTGACGGTCTGTCGCCGGGATTATCCATGGCCATTCAAGTCCGAAAGCTGTCTCGTCTCTGGCCGGTTCCAGCCGTTTTAGCGCTGTGGGCCGGCCTCTCCCTGTCCGGACTGTTGAGCCAAATGATTGATTTTCAAGTCAATTACAAGGCCGCAAAACGTCTCCAGGCGGCGGAAACCCTCTATCCCGGCTCCGCGTTGGACGGCCATTATGAGTTCAAATACCCGCCCTGCGCCGCCGCTCTCTATGTTCCCCTAACGCTCCTCCCCCAGAGCACGGCAAAAATCCTTTGGGCTTTGATCGTGCTTTCCGCCTCGGCGGCGTCCATCTGGCTTTCCCTGAAGCTTACCCGGATGAGCTCCAATCTCCCCTGGTTTCTTTCTGTTCTTCCGGGGCTGGTATTGGCCAGATTTTTCTTAAGAGAGCTCCAGCTCGGACAAGTCAACGGCCTGGTCGCTTTCCTCATGCTGGCTATGGTTTCTCTCCTTGTCGAGCCCAGGGCCCGGCTTTCACCGGGAGCGAGCGAGTCGTTGGCGGGATTGACCTGGGGGCTGGCGACGGCCGTGAAGATCTACCCGCTCATTTTTCTTCCCTATTTCTTGATGAGAAAAAAATGGAAAGCCCTGGCCAGTGGAGCGGGAGTTCTGGCGGCCGGCTTTCTGCTTCCCTCTGTTTTCTACGGTTTTTCGGGCAACGCCATTGTTCATGGAGAATGGCTGTCGACTTTATCCCGGTCTACTCCCCATCTCTTCTCCTCCCAAGACAACATCTCGCTGCTGGCCGCCTTGTTCAAAGCGACAGGCCATCTCCGCGTCGCGCTCATCCTCTGGATGCTGGCTGCAGCGCTTCTCGGAGCCGTTCTCCTGGTTGTCATGTCCCGCGCTGAGAGCGTCAGCCGTCCAATGATCCTGGAATCCGGGGCGCTGATGCTCCTCATTCCCATGATCTCTCCCCTGGGCTGGGATTACACTTTTCTATTATCCTTGCTCGGTTTGACTCTGTGCTTTCGGCATTTCTTAGCCATCCCCCGCCTGGAACAATGGCTATTGGGCGTCAACGCTGCTCTCATCTCTTTGACCCTGTATGACATCCTGGGTCGCCGCGCTTACGCCCGGTTTATGTCCTTATCGCTCTTGACCATGTTTTTTCTTATTATTTTCGGCATTCTTGCAAGCTTGAGGTGGAAGCGTCTGGCATGAAGACGGTCGGCCGGCTTTTATGAGCGCTTGCTCCAGCCTGAGGTCCCGCAGAGCGGCGGCGGTCTCATTTTACGTACTGTCTTTAGCCGGAGCGGTCTTCCTTTTGTCCGCGACGTTCCTGGCTCCCTGGCTGGCCGCCCGCAACTCAGGCCTGTCCGACCCTCTCTACAGGGCGTTTTCTCACGTCTGTCACCAGCTCCCCTCCCGATGCCTGAGCCTGTTCGGACATCCTATGGCAGTCTGCGGCCGATGCCTGGGCGTCTACATGGGAGTCCTGGCCGGATGCCTCGTCTATCCGTTCTGCCGCGGGGTGTTCAACACCAGGCTGCCCGCCCGTCGGCTGTTGATAACGTTTAGCCTGCCGCTGGCCATCGATGTTCTTGGAAATTTCCTCCGCCTCTGGAACAGCGGGACGTGGCTCCGTCTGGCGGCCGGGCTTTCCTGGGGCGTTATCCTGCCGTTTTTTTTCCTGCCGGCCATGACCGACCTGGCTTTCCGGGGGCTTGCAATCCTCAAGTCTTCAAAATAGAATAGGCGTCGCGCGAAACCGCATGGAGCAGAACAAACCGGAGCTGTGGCAAGCGGCGCTCATCGCCGGCTCACTGGCTGCGGTTTTGTCGAGCTTGCCCCTGGTCAATTGCTGTTGTTGCCTGTGGCCCATCGCCGGCGGGTTGCTGGCCGTTTTTCTTCATCAACGGCAAATCCGGGTTCCGCTGACCGGCGGGGACGGCGCGGACGACGGCGCGGTCCTGCGAGCTTTTTTACTGATCCCCCTCCAGCGTTTGAACCTGCAGTTCATGCAGAAATATTTCTTCCCCTACCTCATGGAGCTCTTCGACCAGTCCGGTCAGCAGCCCCCCTCTCAGCTTGAAGAACTGATCCAGGGAGAGCTCCCCGCCTTGACACTGCCGGCTTTCTTCCTTGACCTTCTCCTGGCCGCCGCCCTGTTCGCCGGATTGGGCGCTCTGGGGGGGGTCATCGCCGTCTCCCTTTTCAAGAAAAAGACTACGCCGCCCCTGCCGGAGGAATCCCATGGCCCACAAGACCCAGGTCATCGTCAACCCTGAGTCGAATAAGGGACGCACCCGCAGACGATGGAGCGAGATCAAGTCCGCTCTCCGGGGCTTCATCAAGGAATTCCGCTACGAATTCACGGAAAAGCCTTTTCAGGCCACCGACCTCGCCCGGGAGGCCATCAAGTCCGGATCCGAGCTCATCATCGGCGTCGGCGGGGACGGCACGATGAACGAAATCGCCAACGGATTTTTCGAACAGGGGAAGGTCATCAACCCCGAGTCCACCCTGGGCCTCGTTCCCTCGGGCACGGGCTGTGACTTCTCCAAAAGCCTCAACCTCCCCCCCGACGTCAGGTCCGCCCTGAAAGTGATCGCCGGCGCGGGGAGGAAAACGATCGATGTCGGACGTGCCTCCTACACAGCGCCCACGGGCCGGCCCGAGCAGAGATTTTTCCTGAACGTCGCGGACTTCGGGTTTGGCGGCGAAGTCGTCCGGGAAGTCAACCGCAAGAGGCTGGAGCGTCGCGCCTCTTCCTACTTCCGCTGCCTGTACACCACGGCCTTGAAGTACAAGAACAAGCGCCTGCGGCTCAAGCTGGACGGGCGGGAGCTGCCCGATGACGAGTACATGATCGGGGCGGTGGCCAACGGCCGGATCTTCGGCAAGGGCATGAAAATCTCCCCGGGGGCCAAGCTGGACGACGGCCTTCTGGATTTTGTCCTGGTCCGCGGCATGAAGATCATGGAATTCCTCATCCACAGCTGGCGGATCTACCTAGGCACGCATCTTTCCCACCCTAAAATCGACCTCTACCGCAGCCGATGTGTCGAGGCCGAGCCCGAAAACAGCAAAGAGGATGTAGTCATCGAAATCGACGGCGAGCAGGTCGGCCGTCTGCCGGCCAAGTTTGAGGTCGTTCCTCTGGCCTTGAGCGTGAAAAGCTGATCATCCTCAGCGTTCGGCCGAAGAGTCGCTTTTCAGGGAGAGGTAAAACCGGTCGCTGGTCAGGAGCACTTTTCCCTGTCCATCGCGGAAGGGGTAGAGGCGGCCGGCGGCCCTCCCGCCCCCGGCGCTGGAGATGGTGAGAACGCGCCGGATATAGCGTTCGGTCTCGGGAAAGGGCGGGACGCCGTTGTGCTTCTTGACCGCATCCGGCCCGGCGTTATAAGCGGCCAGGACGAATCGAAGGTTGTCACTGTACTGCGAAAACAGGTCCTTGAGATAACGGACGCCTGCGTCGATATTCTGTTGCGGGTCGTAAGCGTTATCGACTCCGTATCGGGACGCCGTTTCGGGAATCAGCTGCATCAGGCCGACGGCTCCCTTGACGGAAACGGCTCCGGGGTTGTAATTGGATTCCGCTTCGATGATGGAGTGAATGAGGTTCTCGTCAAGCCCGTGCTTTTCCGCCGCGCTGCGGATATACGCACCGTACTTATGACTCCCGCCGCCCCCCGGAGAGGCGCCGAGGGCTTGAGCGGCCGCGAGGGCTGCCGCGACCGAGAGAACAGCCAGCCTCTGCCCGGCCTTCTTCGAAACCGCGCTGAATGCCCTCATGACTAGGGGTATCATCTCAGAATCCACGGGATTGTCAATAACCCATGGGGGTGATTCCCGCGAGGAGCGCGCCTCCCCCCCCAGCGGTGACGCGCCGCCGGCCGCCCCGGCGCGCTTACAGGAGCTTTTCCATGATTCCGGCGCTCTTCTCCAGAACCTCATCCAGCTTGTGATGGTTATGGCCTCCGGCCTGGGCGAAATCGGCTCTCCCCCCTCCTCCTCCGCCCACCCCGGCGGCCAGCTCCTTGACCAGGATATCGGCCCTCAGCCTCGGCGTCAGGTCCTTTGAGACGGCGATCACGATCAGGACTTTGTCTCCCTCTGTCTGACCGATGATCACCACGCCCGAGCCCAGCTTCTGCTTGAGCGAATCCGCCAGGTTCCGAAGTTCGCCGGCGTCCAGCCCCTCGGTTCTGCGGGTCAGGAGGGGAATACCCTTCACCGATCGGATGGTCTCTTCCGGGGAACTTCCCGCCTGCTGCGCAAGCTTCCGACGAAGAAGCCGGTTTTCCTTCTCCTTGTCCCTGACTTCATCCCGGAGGCGCTGCACCTTTGAGGACAGATCCTTTCGAGAGGCTTTCAAAAGGGACTGGAGCTCTTCGAGCAACGCCTCCGCCGCCTGAGTCTCGGCCAGCGCTTCCTCGCCCGTAACGGCCTCGATGCGCCTCATGCCCGCGGCGACGGATTCTTCATCGACGACCTTGAACATCCCCAATCGGCCCGTTGAGGAAGAATGAATGCCGCCGCACAGTTCCCGGCTGAAATCGGAGACCGAGACCATCCGGACATGGTCGCCGTATTTCTCCTCGAAGATGGCCATGGCGCCCGAACGGAGCCCTTCCTCAAGGGTCAGGACCCGAGTCTCGACGGGTAGGTCCTCGCGGATTTTTTCATTGACCAGACGCTCGATTTTCCGGGTCTCCTCAGGGCTCAGAGCGGCGAAATGCGTAAAGTCGAAACGCAGCCTGCCGGGAAGGACCAACGACCCGGCCTGCTTGACATGCTCCCCGAGAACCTGCCGCAGGGCGGCGTGGAGAAGATGGGTGGCGGTATGGTTCCGCCTCAGGGCCTGCCGGTGATCCTCATCCACAGTCGCCTCGACTTCGTCGCCCTCCCCCGCCCTCCCCGAGAGCACCGTGACCCGGTGGGCGATGACTTCTGGAACGGGGAAATAAGAGGACTCCACCCGGGCGGAAAAACGAGCATTTTTCATGACCCCGGTGTCGCCCGCCTGGCCCCCCGCTTCCGCGTAGAACGGAGTCCGGTCGAGGAAGATTTCCCCCTTCTGACCCGCGCCCAGACTCGTCACCCGCTTGCCCTTCTCCAACAGGCCGACGACTTTCGCTCCCTCGACGCGCTGACATTCGTAGCCTTCGAATCGGATTCCCGCGGAGAGGAAAGGTTCATAAACTTTCTTGTCTTTCATCCCGGCCTCGCCTTTCCATGTTTCTCGAGCCCGTGTCCTCTGCCTCTCCAGCTCCTCCTGGAATCCGGACTCGTCCAGCTTCAATCCCTGCTCCCGGGCCAGTTCCTGGGAAAGGTCCGGGGGAAATCCGAGGGTGTCATACAGCTTGAAAATTTCAGCGCCGGTCAGGGTTTTCCGTCCTTCTTTTTTTGCCCGGCCGGCCAGGTCGCTGAACGCTTTCAGGCCGGAAGCGAGCGTGGCGGCAAACCGCTCTTCCTCCGACAGGCAAATTTTGCTGACGAAGGCCGCCGTCCCCAAAAGCTCGGGATAGGCGTCTTTCATCACGTCTCCGACCGCTCCCGTCAGCTTGAAAAGGAACGGCGCATCCAGACCGAGGAGATTTCCCTGCCGGAAAGCGCGGCGGATGATCCTCCTCAGGACATATCCCCGTCCGTCGTTGGCGGGCATGATGCCGTCACTGACGAGAAAGGCAATGGCTCGAAGGTGATCGGCGATGATCCTCGCCGCCACGTCTCCCTCGTCCCCGGCGGGGTATTCCCGGCCCGTAACCTCGGAGATGCGTTCCAACAGAGGCAGGAACAAGTCCGTCTCGAAATTGCTGCGACGGCCCTGCAGGACGGCCGCCATGCGCTCCAGCCCCATGCCGGTATCAATCGAGGGCGAGGGCAGGGGCCGGAGGCGTCCCGCGGCATCCTGCTCGAACTGCATGAACACCAGGTTCCAGAGCTCGACCAGCCGATCGTTTCCCGCCGCGATCAGATCGCGAGGACGGCCGGGAGCGATGTCCGCGCCCAGGTCGTAATGAATTTCCGAGCAGGGTCCGCAGGGGCCCGTGTCGCCCATGGACCAGTAATTGTCCTTCTTGCCGAAGCCGAAGATTCGGTCGGCAGGGACGCCTACCCGGTCGTTCCACAGCCGAAAAGCCTCCTCGTCCTCCTCGAAGACGGTGATGTACAGGCGCTCGGGCGGGAGCCGAAAAACTTCCGTCACCAACTCCCAGGCGAAAGACACGGCCTCGGCCTTGAAGTAATCGCCGAACGAGAAATTGCCCAACATCTCGAAGAAGGTGTGATGCTTGGTCGTCCGGCCCACCTGCTCCAGATCGTTGTGTTTGCCGCTGACCCTCATGCATTTCTGGACCGTGGCCGCCCGCTTGTAACTCCTCTGCTCCAGGCCCAGGAAGATGTTCTTGAACTGGTTCATCCCGGCGTTGGTGAAGAGCAGGGTCGGGTCGTCCTTGGGCAGCAGGGACGAGCTCGAAACGACCCGGTGTCCCCGGCGGCTGAAATAGTCGAGAAAGGCCAGGCGGACGGCGTACGCCCTCATGCCCTCCCCTTTTTCTCGCGCTCCGTCCGCCGGTCGACGGTTTTTATCCGCTTCTCCATATCCTCCAGGGCGATGTCCAGGGTGGACTGAATGCCCTGCACGCGGAGCTTGAACCCGTCGGGGTTGGAGCAGTAGCTCAGACCCTGTTCGAAGGAGACGTATCCGTTCCGGTAGAGGTGGTAGATCGATTGGTCGAAGGTCTGCATGCCGTATTCCGAGACGCCGCTCTGAATCGCGTCACGGATGAAATTCGTCTTCTCCCTATCCAGGATGCATTCCTGGATGTAGGACGTGGTGATCATGACCTCCACCGCCGGCACACGGCCCGACCCATCCTGGCGGGGAATCAGGCGCATGGAGATGATCGCCCGGAGAAGGCTGGACAGCTGCAGACGGATCTGGCGTTGCTGGTGCGGGGGGAACACGGCCACGATGCGGTTGAGGGACTCCGGCGCGTCCATCGTGTGCAGGGTGCTCAGGACCAGGTGTCCCGTTTCGGCGGCCATGATGGCCGTTTCGATCGTGTCCGCGTCCCTCATCTCGCCAACGAGAATGACGTCCGGGTCCTCGCGGAGCGCCGCCCTCAGCCCGCGGGAGAAGCTCGTCACGTCCTCGCCGACCTCCCGCTGGCAGATCATGCTTTGCTTATCGGCGTGGAGAAACTCGATAGGCTCCTCGATGGTGATGATCCGTTCCCGGCGGAGGCGGTTGATGTGGTCGATCATCGAGGCCAGGGTCGTCGTCTTGCCGCTGCCGGTCGTGCCCGTGACGAGTACCAGTCCCCTCTGATATTCGCAGATCTTCTCCAGGATTTCCGGCAGAAGCAGCTCCCGAATCGTCTTGACTTCGAAGGGGATGATGCGCAGGGATACGGCCAGCGTTCCGCGCTGGAGAAAGATGTTGCCGCGGAAACGCCCGAACCCCGAAAGGCTGTAGGCGAAATCCACATCCATGTTCTCGCGGAGCTTCTTCTTCTGGAAGTCGTTGATCAGGTCCTCGATGATTTCGTCCACTTCCTGCGCCGTCAGTCGGCTCAGCCCCGTCAGGGGAAACAGGGCGCCGTGGATGCGCAGGGTGGGGTGCTGGCCGACCTTGAGGTGAATGTCCGAGGCTTCGCGTTCGATCCCGACCTTAAGGAGTTCATCGATGTTCATGCCGGTTTCCCTTTTATCGGACCTGCACTCCGCTCACCAGGTGATCATCGTCAGCCAGCGGTGGGTGTCAGGCTTCTGTCCGTTGATGGTGGCAAAAAAAACCTTCTGCAGTTCCGCCGTCACCGGCCCGCGTCGCCCCGACCCGACCAGGATCTTGTCGATGGAGCGGATGGGCGTGATTTCCGCGGCCGAGCCGGTGAAGAAGACCTCGTCGGCGATGTACAGCATTTCGCGCGGAATCGTCGATTCCTCGACGGGAACGCCTATCTCCCCGGCGAGGGTCATGACCGAATCCCGGGTGATGCCGGGCAGGATGGAGCAGGACAGGGGCGGAGTCAGGATCTTGCCGTTCAGGACCAGGAAGATGTTTTCTCCGCTGCCCTCGCTGACGTGTCCTCGGACGTTGAGGCCGATGCCCTCGCTGTACCCGTTCTTGATGGCCTCCATCTTGATCAGCTGGGAGTTCATGTAATTGGCCCCCGTCTTGGCCAGAGCGGGAAAGGTGTTGGGCGCCATTCGCCCCCAGGAAGAGACGCAGACATCGACGCCGTTTTCCAGGGCTTCCGGGCCGAGGTACTTGCCCCATTCCCAGACCATGATCGCGCAATCCACCGGGTTGGGAAACGGATCCACGCCCAGGGCTGTGTAGCCGCGGTAGACGAGCGGCCTGATGTAGCAGGATTTCAGCGCATTGGCCTGGACGGTCTGGATGACGGCGGCGTTGAGTTCCTCCTGGGTGAAGGGGATGTCCAGGCGATAGATCTTGCAGGAATTGAACAGCCTTTTCGTGTGCGCTTCCAGGCGGAAAACGGCGGTCCCGCGGGGCGTATCGTAGGCGCGGAATCCCTCGAACATGGAGGACCCGTAATGGATGCAGTGAGACGCGATGTGGATGTTGGCCTCCTTCCAGGGGATGAGCTTGCCGTTCATCCAGACGAGGCCGTCTTCCTTAAAAGGGCTCATGGATTGCTCCTTTCCAAGCGAGGTCCGATCTCTGGCCGTCGATCATTGCGTGGAGCCTCATCTTAGCCCAACCCCCGAAAGCAAGTCAAACCATGTCTCCTCCGGCCGCTCGTCTCCATTCGGCCGACCGGCCCTCTAATCCACGGACTCTCCGCAGTGAGGGCAGGTTGTGGCCCGGAAGGGAAGGTGCCTTCGGCAGTTCCAGCACAACTCCTGGCCCGCGCGCTCACGGGCCCGGATTCTTTCCCGGATATCGTCCATCTCGACCGTTTTTTTGTCCTTGCTTTTAAGCGCCGTCAGGGCCTGGGAGATTTCCGACGCGCGCTGGAAGCGGTCCTCGATGCGGAGCGCGAGACAGCGCATAATGACTTCGTCGATCTGGCGGGGGATTTTCGGGTTTTTCAGCCGCGGAGGGGTGATGCGTCCCTGCTGGGCCTTCTCCAGGATCTTGAAAGGGTCGGGGTCGAAGATGGGCGGCCGGCCGGCTATCATTTCGTAAAAGATGCACCCGAGCGAATAGACATCCGAGGCATAGGTGGCTTTGCCCGCGAACTGCTCGGGGGCCATGTAGGGCGGGGATCCGATCCGGGTCGAGGCGAAATGGACGTTCTGCATCCAGGCTGAGGTGCCGAAGTCGGTGATCTTGACCGTGCCTTCTTCGGAGACCATCAGGTTAGAGGGCCGCAGGTCGCGGTGAATGATCTTATTTTTATGGGCGTGCTCCACCCCGGCGGCCACCTGTCTGATGTAGTCCACGGACAGCTCCCACTCCAGGATCTTTTCCCGGTCGAGGATCTTCTCCAGCGTCTTGCCCTTGATGTACTCCATGACCATGAAAAAGACGCGGTTCTCCTTCTCGGCGGCCAGCATGCGGACGATGTTGGGATGATTGAGGGCGGCCTGAAGCCTCGGCTCTTTGAGCAGCTTGAAGAGCTCGAGCGACTGCTTGTGGGGCACCTTGAGCGCGACCTTGATGTCCAGCCAGGTGTCCTTGGCCAGGTAAACAGTGCCGAATCCCCCGCTGCCCAGGGAACGGAGGATTTCATATTTTCCGACTTTCTGACCCTGGAGAAACATGTCAGGTCACCCAGAAGTGGCTGAGGAGACCCAGGGCGCACAGGGCCGCCGTCTCCGCGCGGAGCACGCTCCGACCCAGGGTGACCGGCAGATAGCCCCATTCCCTGATCCTCCGCTCCTCATCGGCCGACCAGCCCCCTTCCGGGCCGACGAGAACACTGATCGAGGCCGGAGGGGCGAAGGAGCTTCCCGCTCCCTCCGTCACGACATCCCGCAGAAGCGTTCCGCCGCGCTCGCAAAGGAAAATCTTCCTGGCCGAGACGTCCTGGCGAAGAAAGCCATCCAGCGCCTGCGGCGGCCGAATCTCGGGCAGCAAACCGGTCTTGGATTGCTTCGATGCCTCGCGGGCGATATGCTCCCAGCGGAGAAGTCGGGACGGAGGCAGGATCGAAGATTTAACGACGGACCTTTCCGTAACAACGAAGGCCAGGGTGGAAACGACAAGTTCCGTGGCGCCCCGAATCACGGCTTCCAGGGCGTGAGATTTGAGGAGGGCCAGGGCCAGGGTGATGGCCGTGCGGGGCGGCAGCGCCCTCTCGCGGCTGAGAATGCGGACCAGGGTCCGGTCCGGGCCGCTGGATTCAACGACCGCCTCGTAGACCTCGCCCTGCCCGTCGAAGAACCCGACCCTGTCGCCTTTCCGGACGCGGGCTACGCGCCGCAGATGATGGTGTTCCTGTCCCTCGACCCAGACCCGCTCTTCGGGAGAGCACGCCTCGCGGAGGAAAAACCGGTTGGCGGTCATCAGTCCTCTAATGGACGACATCCTTGAGCGCGTCGAGCCCGGAGCGGACGGTGTCGCCCGGCGCCTCTCCCCGCAAAGCGGCCAGCTGCCGCAGCAGCTCCTTCTCCTCCCGGGAGAGTTTTTCCGGCGTGAGGACCTGTACGCGCACGAACAGGTCGCCGGCGCGCTGGGAATGGACGTCTTTCATCCCCTTGCCCTTGAGCCGAATCACCTCTCCCGAGTTCGTCCCGGCCGGAATCCGGACCTGGATCCGTGTCCCCCGACCCGGCGCCGTCTCTATGCAAAGCGTCCCGCCCTTGGCCTCCACGCGCTCGCGCATGTTGACAAGCCCAAAGCACTCGGACCCGCCGGCCGAAGCGGGGTCAAAGCCCTTGCCGCGGTCGGACACGCACAACACCGTCGCGCCCCGCGCGGCGCGCAGTTCGATCGCCGCCTCACGGACACCGGAGTGCTTTGTCACGTTGTTCAGGGCTTCGACCGCGGCG
>CAZFTV010000015.1:12820-17363 GCA_964521765.1 uncultured Eubacteriales bacterium | reverse complement strand
AGGAGGTCACGGCGGAGGTCCGGTGATAGAAAGCGGTCAAAGCCGATTTCAGCGCGGCCGGGTCGGCGCCGTCGAGCGCCCGCACATCGAAATCCTCGAGCGCGCGCAGGAAGACGGCCTGGAGATTCTTGAATCCGGCCGAGGCCTCGAGCCGCCGGTATTGCGGAGAGACCGGGCGCACAAGCCTCGGAGGGAGTTCAGGTTCCGGCAGGAGGTTGAGAAGCGCGGCGCCCGTTTTGAGGTCGGTCAGAAAAAGCTCCACCGGCCGGATCGCCTCGGCCAGTCCGGCCGAGAGAAAGCGCGCTTCCCGGAGGGCGAGATGCGTTCGCGGCTCAGGCTCCGCCCTGGAAACCAGGGGATGCTTGCCCAGGTTTTCGACCCGGAAAAGGAGATAAAGATCCTCGCCCGTCTTTGCCCTGTCGGTCAGGCGGAGCTCCCGGGAGAGGGAGGAGCCATGGTTGCCGAAGTCCAGGTCGAAGGACTGAACTTCGCGGCCGTTGACATAAAACCGGCCGCGGAAGAGGCCGACCCCGCTGAAAGTGCAGACGAGGTCGACGGGCCGGCCCTGCAGGCTTATCCCGGCCAGGGCCCCCGGCGTTTTGAACTCCTGGCGGAGCCAGAACGTTTTGTAGCGGATTGCCCTCCCCGGGCGAAGCGGCTCCCATCCCGGCGCGGAGAACGTGGTTCTCTCCATTTCCAATACATCCCGGGATGTCCGCTCCCAGTCCCGAAGCGAATTGCCCGCCGTCTTTTCGATAAGGGCGATGAGCCCTTGGACTTTGTCCGGCGACTCTGCGGCCGCCGGGCTCAAGGCCAGGGCGGTCGCCAGGGCGAGGGCGAGATGTTTGTTTAGAGACATGTTGCCACCTCTCGGCGGAGAGATTGTCGGATGACATAAAGGAAGGGAATCTTAGCAACCGCTTTGCCGCCCGTCAAGAGTTGCGCCTTGAAAAGATAAGGCCGCGGGATGACTTCTCCGGATAGGAAGAGAGGGGTTAGAAATGGCTTTTATGCCAGCTCAGGAGAGACTGGAATTTTTCCGGGATTTCCTCCGGAAGGGGATGGGTCTTTCCGCCCTCCCGATAAGGATGGAAGTTGTCGCCGGCCTTGAAGAGCCGTCTTCGACCGCGCGCGGTTTCATAGAGGGTGCGGTAATTGGCGGGGTTGGGGCGCTTGTTCGCCACGCAATGCAGGTTGACATGAACAATGACGCCGGGCCGCAAGCGGCCGAAGATATTTTCCTCGGCCACTCTGTCCACGATCTCGGCCACGGAGAAATCGGTCTTATACGGGTTTTCTTTATGCAAAAGAGCGGTGCAAATCCAGATTTCATCAGCGATTTTTATTGCCATCTTTTGAATACATACAACATACAACATAAAACATTCTCTGTCAAGTATTCTTTTTAGAAGGTAAGTCCATGAAGGCTAGGCAGTGACTGCTTTGTTCAACCCGGTCAAATAATACGATGACAGCTCAATTTTTATTGATGCGGGGGAGCAGAAGATTCGCCGGAGATCCTTCTTCCACGTTTCCATATTCTGTAGATCAAAACTGCCGGAGACTGGTAGAAGGCGATGATGACCGGCGAGAGAATGAGCCAGATCAAGTTGAAATTGGCGATGGTCAGCCACAGGGAGAAAGCAAGTCCGGCGGCGGAGAGCAGGACGGCCGCAGCCGGCCATAGAAAGGAGACTTTTTTACTCATGGGCTGGAGCGTCGGGCGAGGGGGACCGCCTGGGCCTTTCGCCCGGCCCCTTCCTTCCCAGCCGTTTGTCTCTTGGGGTTTGTCGACAGGAGGTTCAACTGGCCCTTCGGTTGATGATTTCCAGATTCTCGAGCCCGTGTTTCTCGACTTCTGAGGCGTATCTCTTATAGATCGGCTCTTCAATTTCCCTCAGCTGCTCCCAGTTCATGGCTTCGACGGCCTCCTGCCCGTGCTTCCGGTTCAGGTCCCGGCCGGTCAGCCGCTGGACGAGCTCGTCCCAAAAACTGTTGTCGATGAAGTCGTCGATAAATTCGTTTAGCTCCTCGGTCTGAGAGAATTCCCGGGAGGGATAGACGGTCCCCGTCTCCGCGTCCATGTCCAGGGCCTGGGCCAAGCCGTAATCCTTGGCCAGGGCGAAGAGGTAGCTCTCCAGGTCATCGAAACGGGAAACGGGCCGGTCGGAGCGGTAATTGTTCACCAGGAAGTTGCCGAGGTAGACCAGTTTCAAGAGGTCTTCATATTGCCTGGCGCTGAGCCGGATCATGTCCTTCATATTGAGTCCTCCGTGTCGCCCGTCCATTATATCACAGCGCGACCCGAGGCCGCGCGCCCGTCCCAGAGGAACTCCTGCCCGGGTGTTGTCTTTCTCCTTGAATTTTGAAAAAATAGGATCGGAAAGGAGAGAACGATGCGCACGATGCCTATGGAAGGAATGGTCGCCTTGCTGGCCGTCCTGCTTGTCGGCCTGGTCGTTTTTCCCGCCTGCACCAGCCGCGAAAAGGCGGCGGAGAAGATGGCTGAGAATATGATCGAAAAAGCCACGGGAGGCAAGGTCGATGTGGACCTCAAGGGCCAGGGCGTGAAAATCGCCACCAAGGAAGGCGACATCAGCTGGGGCGAGACGGCTGAATGGCCCGAGGATATTCCGGGGGATGTGCCCCGCTTCACTCAGGGAAAGGTCACGGGCGTTGTTCGGGCCCACGGTCTCGACGCGAAAAACTGGAACCTCGCCCTGAGCGATGTTGAACCGGGCGGGCTGGCCAATTACGCCGAAAGGCTGAAAGCCGAGGGATGGGACATCCTGTCTTCCGTTCAGATGGCCGACGTCGAGTCCGTGACGGCGCAGAAGGGCGGAATGTCTTTGACGCTGGGGTTCAACAAGACGGCAAAAGCCGGAACATTTCACGTCGCGGTCAAGGCTGACTGACCGCGGCGGCTGTTCGGAGGCGGGTCAATTCAGGCGTATTGTCTCGCCGATTTTCATGATCCGGAAAACGTCCTCTCCCAGGCGGGCGTTTCTCAACGCTTTCCGGAGGTAAATGGGCGGCTCGGCCATCGGCTCGGAGGGAGGAATGGGGCTCAGGGCGAAAGTGCCCCAATGCATGGCCACGGACACCTCCGCCCTTAAATCCAGGTGCGTCTGGACGGCCTCGGGGGGGTCGGTATGCACCGGCCGGATCAACCGCCGGGGGCTGTAGGCGCCGATGGGCAGGAGGGCCAGGCGGATCGGGCCCAGCCTGCGGCCGATGTCCTCGAAGTGCGGGCCATAGCCCGTATCTCCTGCAAAATACAAGGAGCCTTGTCTGGTTTCGACAACCCACCCGGCTCAAAGAGCCCGGTCCCCGTCAAATAAGCTCCGGTTGGAGTTGTGACGGGCCGGCACGGCGTGAATGAGAACCGGGCCGAGCGGGGATGTCTGCCACCAGTCGAGTTCCGAGACCCGAAAAAGACCCCAGGCGGCGAGCAGCCGGCGGTGGCCGAGCGGAACGAAAATCCTTGGGGAGTCGCCCAGACGCTGCAACGTCCACTTGTCCATGTGGTCGTAATGATTGTGGCTGAGGAGGACGCCGTCGATCCGGGGCAAGTCCTTGAAGTCCAAGCCGGGCGGCGCCAGGCGGGAGGGGCCGATGAACGGGAAGGGAGAGGCGCGCCGGCTGAAGACGGGGTCGGTCAAGATGCTGAGGCCTTCCACCTGGATGAGAAACGAGGAATGGCTGATCCAGGTGACCTGGATGCTCCCTCGGTCGGGGGTTCGGATGTGCTCCAAGTCCGGGGCGACGATCTCCGGCTTGAACTCGCGCGGCAGAAGCTCAGGCGGGATGGCCGGCGGGTCGGGAGGCTCCAGAGCCAGATAGCAGCGGATGAGGCCTCCGAGAGTATGAGTCGGGCCGTAGGGGACGTTCAGGAAGGACTTCGGACCGTGATGGGGCGGCGCGGCGCTGTCTTCGGGCGCAAAATCAAAGGTCGCGCAGCCGGCCAGGACGAGGGCAAGAAGGAGGGCTACAAGCGGTTTGGCTACGGAACGCAGAGCTTTGAGCATCGAGAGCGGAAATATATCATAGACTGTCCCATTATCCGTCTAATTCTATTAACCCTCCCTGCCCTCCCTAGAATTAGGGAGGGCCAAGGAAGCTGACTTCGGAGATGGTGGGCGGTGCAGGGATCGAACCTGCGACCCTCGGTGTGTAAGACCGATGCTCTACCGCTGAGCTAACCGCCCAGGCACCGTCAGGTTAAAAAAATCCCCGCCCCCTGTCAATCCAACCCGAAGCCCGTTGGCTGATGAGTGTCCTCTTCGCCTGAAAAGAAATTCAGGGACATGCACCAGCGATTGAAGAATGAAACAGAGCCCCCCCCGGGTCTCTGTTGTCCCCAATGATCCGGGCAGATACGGGATTCCTACAGCGGGGGATATCGGCCCGGGGCCCGATTGACAGAAAATCCCCCCTGTGCTAAAGTTCATCCGCCTTGTCGTAGGCATAAATCCCGATTAAGGTTGAATAAATGATTGCTGTCATCCTGACCGGAGGAAAGCAGTACAGGGTCCAAGAAGGC
>CAZFTV010000015.1:0-12767 GCA_964521765.1 uncultured Eubacteriales bacterium | reverse complement strand
CAAGGTTCTTCTTATCGCCGACGGAGAGAAGATCATGGTCGGTACGCCCTTCATCGCCAACGCGGGCGTCCGCGCGGAGGTCCTGGAGCACCGCAAGGGCGACAAGGTCCTCATCTTTAAAAAGAAGCGGCGGAAACAGTACAGGCGGTTTAAGGGGCACCGTCAGCAGCTGGTCCGCGTGAGGGTTACGGACATCCTGCCGGATGTCTCGCAGGCTCCCGAAAAGAAGCCTGCGCCTCCGGCCGAGAAACCAGAGCCCCGGCCCACACCGGCGGCCAAGCCTGTCCCGGCCAGGGAAGCCAAGGCCGCGCCGGCCAAGAAACCGGCGAAACAAGCCAAACCTGAAAAAACAAAGGCGGCGCCCAAGAAGGCAACGGTCAAGCCCGTTCCGAAGGCCAGGAAGCAGAAATAAAGGAGACTAGAAATGGCTCATAAAAAATCTGGCGGGTCCGCGCGCAACGGGCGGGAGAGCCATTCCAAGCGTTTGGGCGTCAAACGCCACGGAGGCCAGGCGGTCAACGCCGGCACGATTCTCGTCCGGCAACGGGGAACGCCCATCAGGCCGGGGCTGAACGTCGGTCTTGGCAAGGACGACACCCTGTATGCCCGGATCACCGGAGTCGTCAAATTCGAGGAAAAAGGAAGAAAAGGCAAGATCGTTTCCGTCCTGCCTGCGGCATGACACGGGTAGATGCGAACCGGGGCGGCATTTCTGCGTTTATGATGACCGCGGCCGCGGCTCGATAAAGGATGTTCGCCGACCGGGTTCAGGTCACTCTCCGAGCGGGCCGGGGAGGAAACGGCTGTCTCAGCTTCAGGCGGGAGAGGGGCGTGCCGAAAGGCGGCCCTGACGGCGGCCGCGGAGGGGACGGGGGCAGCGTTTATCTCGTCTCCGACGCGGGCGTCAAGTCCCTTTCCTACTTCCGTTTCCACCCCATCAACAAGGCCCGTCCCGGCGCCCACGGCGAGGGAAGCAACCGCCGGGGCAGAAGGGGAGACGACCTGACGCTTCTCGTTCCCCCGGGAACGGTCGTCAAGGAAGAATCCGGCGACGAAGTCCTGTTTGATTTCGACAAGCCGGAGCTGAGATACCTCGCGGCCAAGGGAGGGAGAGGCGGCAGGGGCAACGCGTCCTTCGCCTCGGCCACTCACCGGGCGCCGCGCGAGTGCGAGCCCGGATGGCCCGGGGAGGAGAAGGACCTCATCCTCGAGCTGAAACTCATCGCCGACGTCGGCCTGGTGGGCTTTCCCAATGTCGGCAAGTCGACCCTCATTTCCAGGATGTCCTCGGCCAGGCCGGTCATCGCCGATTATCCCTTCACCACTCTCGTGCCCAACCTGGGCGTCGTGGACCTGGACGAAGAACGCAGCTTCGTCATGGCCGATATCCCCGGCCTGATCCGCGGCGCTCACCAGGGTCACGGACTGGGCATCCGCTTTCTGCGCCACGTCGAGCGCACCAAGGTGCTGGTGCACGTCGTGGATGTTTCCCCGCAATCGGGGAGGGATCCGGTGGATGACTATCGCGCTGTCCTGGAGGAGCTTGCGGCCTTCAACCCCGGGCTGCTTCTCAGAAAGCAGATTGTGGCCGCCAACAAGACGGACCTGCTGGACGGAAATCTGCGCCGGCTGGAGCGCCTTCGGGCTTTTGTCGCCGGCCGGGGCATCCCCTTCCTGGCGGTCTCGGCCTTAAAAAAAACGGGGCTCAAGGCCCTGTTGTCCGAAATCTGGAGGGCTCTTGAAGCGGCAGGGGCGCAGGACGCCGCCGGCGCTGAGGGCTGAGGGGATGTCCGGGCGCCGCATCGGTCTTCAGGGAGGAACATTCAACCCCGTCCACTTCGGCCACGTCCGCGCGGCGGCCGCCGCCCGCCGGAGGTTCAACTTGGACAGAGTCCTGCTTATCCCTTCCGCCCTTCCGCCCCACAAGGAATCCGCGGACATGGCTTCGGCCGGGCATCGGCTGCACATGGTGAGGCTGGCCTGCCGGGGACGGACGGGGCTTGAGGCGAGCGCCCTGGAGATTGAGGCCGGCGGGACATCCTATTCCATATTCACCCTGGAAAAAATACGCCGCCGCCACCCCAAGGCCGTAATCTTCTTCATCCTGGGCATCGACGCCTTTTTGGAAATCAAGACCTGGCGCGAATACCGGCGGGTTCTGGAGCAGTGTCATTTCGTCGTCACGAGCCGGCCGGGATACGACCTCGCGCTCGCCCGGCAGGCCCTGAGAGGCCGCGCGGCGGTTCGTACCGTGGAGATCGGCCGGGGGGGAGCCCGGATCGGCCGTCTGCCGCGGGAGCCCTCCATATTCCTCCTGCCCATCTCAGCCCTGGATATCTCATCGACCGACATCAGGCGCAAAGCCCGCCGCGGGGAATCCCTGGCCGGCCTCGTGCCCGGTCCGGTCGCCGATTACATTAACCGCCACCGTCTTTATCAAGGGGGACAATGACAAACGACAAGCTGAAAAAAGCCGCCAAGAGAAGCCTTCCCCGGGAAGTGAGGAAGGCGGTCGCATCCTGCCAGGCAAAACTGGCCAAGGACATTTTTGTCCTAGACCTCAGGGACATCGCCTCATTCACCGACTTTTTCATCATTCTCCACGGCAATTCCGACCGGCAGAACCTGGCCATATCCGATCATGTCGAGCGCGAGCTGCGCAAGGACGGCTTTAGGCCGTTGGGAGTTGAGGGCCGCGGCTCCGGCGACTGGATCCTGATGGATTACGGTTTCTTTATCATTCATGTCCTTTCCAGGGAAAAACGCGAGTTTTACGCCTTGGAGAAGCTTTGGGGCGACGCCCCCCGGGCGGCCTACTGAGCCCCTTCGCCGCCGCTCCTGCTTTTTGGGGCCCGGAGACAGGGGGGGGCGGCCGCCCCATTTCCCATGAGAAAAGATTGACATTTTCCGCGTATACCGTTATGGTGTGGCGGTTTCGAGATGGGAAGGCAGAGGTGACGATCAAGTTCCTTTGGCCGGGACGGACCAGGAACAGACACCTGCGCGGCCTTCAGGATGAGTATATGGACAGGATCGGACGGCTGGCGTCCTGTCGGCTGGTCGAAACCCGGGAGGCCGGGGGAATGCCTGAAAGCGAGAAAGCCCGGATCCTCGACGTCGAGGCCCGGGGGCTTGAAAAACATCTGGCCGATGATTATATTATTTGCCTCTTTGACCAGGGGAAAGAAATGACTTCGGAGGAGTTGGCGCGTTTTCTGGAGCGGCATGGTTCCGCCTCGCGGCCGCTGACCTTCATCTGCGGGGGTTTTCTGGGGCTGGCCGAGCGGGTCATCGACCGGGCCAAGACGCGCCTGTCCCTGTCGCGCCTGACCTTTTCTCACGAGTTGGCCCGCGTCGTCCTCCTGGAACAGGTCTATCGCGGCCTGACGATCCTGAAAGGAAAACACTATGCCAAGTAAGCTGATCAAGAAAACCCGGTTCCTCAAGCCCGGCCGTCTCATAAAAAAGCAGGCGCCGGCGGTTAGGGAGAAAAAAGAGGCGGTGGTCAAGATGAATAAAAAGGAGGAGGAACAGGTCCGCCGGAAGCTGCTGGAAAAGAAGGAAGCTATCGTCAGAAAGCTCAGCCGGACCGCGGCGGCAAGCAAGGAGGTCGAGACGGACATCGCCCGGGACGTGGCCGACAAGGCGGAGAATTCCTACACCAAGGAATTCCTGCTCAGCCTGTCCGATACGGACCGCGACCAGCTCATTCATATCGACCAGGCGCTCCGGTCCCTGGAGAGAGGCAGCTATGGAATATGCCAGTCGTGTGGCCGGCCCATCACCAAAAAAAGGCTGGAAGCTCTTCCCTGGTCGGTTCATTGCCTCGTTTGCCAGCAGAAAATCGAATCCGGAACGGAGATGGAACCCGAGGCTTAGGCGCCTCCTCCATCTCGGCTCGCTCGTTTTTTTCCCTTCGTTCTGCCGTCTGTGCGGATGTCTCCTGGAGGACGAGGGTGAGCGCCTCGTGTGCCGCGCCTGCCTCCGCGGCCTGGAGCCGGATCGAAGGGGCTTCTGTCCGCGCTGCGGGCTGTTCCTCCAGGCGGCCGGCCCGCGAGATTTTTGCTCGTCCTGCGTTCAAAGCCCGCCTCCCTTTCTCCGACACCGTTCCGCCGGTGTCTATTCCGGCCGTCTGAAGACGCTCATCCTGCTGTTCAAGTACCGGGGCGGCGAAGTCCTAGGGCGCGACCTGGCGGAGTTCGCCTGGGACGCGCTGGGGGGGGACGACGAACTGTGGCGGGGAGTGGAGCGCGTCCTGGCTGTCCCTTTGCACCGGCGGCGGCGAAGAGAGCGCGGATTCAACCAGGCCTCCGTCCTGGCGCGGCGCCTCGCGGGCCGCGCGGGATTGCCTTTTATTGAAGGCCGTCTGGCGCGGAAGAAGGATATCCCCCCGCAAGCCGGGCTGGATTCCGTCCGGAGGCGGAGGAACGTCGCCGGAGCCTTCGCCGTCCGGCGCCCTGGGGAAATCGTCGGGCGGAGCCTTCTTCTCATCGACGACGTCTATACCACCGGCTCCACGGTCGGGGAATGCTGCCGCGCCCTCCTGAGGGCGGGAGCTCGGGACGTCAGAGTGTTGACCCTGGCCCGCGTCCAGCCGTGACCGCGGGACAAAAAAACCGCCCGGCCGACTCGGCCGGGCGCCGGGGGATGCAGACGGGCTCTGTTACTTGCCTTTCTCTTTGTCAACCGAGACCGGCTTGAGGACCCTGACCTTTCGCGCCTTGAGCTCCGGCTTCTTGGGCATGGTGACCCGCAACAGCCCGTTGTCGTGTTCGGCCTTGATTTTCTCGTGGTCGATGAAGTTAGGCAGGGTGAAGGATCGATAGAACGAGCCGTAGGAACGCTCGATGCGATGATAATTCTCTTCCTTGGTCTCCTTCTCGAACTTCCGTTCGCCCGAGATCGACAGGGTGTTGTCCTCGACCTTGATTTCGAGGTCGTCTTCCTTGACCCCGGGAAGCTCGGCCGTAAGCACCAGCTCGCTTTCGTTCTCGAAAATGTCCACCGAGGGAGTCCAGGTGCCTTGAACGATGTCCTTGTCCTCCCTGCCGGCAAACTGGTCCTCGAAAAGCCTGTTCATTTTTTCCCTCAGGGTCATCATGTCCCTGAAAGGATCCCATCTGATAATCGCCATTTTTTCCTCCTGTCGGCAGTTATTAGACAATTACAATGTAATATCTAAGCATAACCTTGTCAAGTTTATCTAAATAATAATATTGAGATTATTTCAATATGAGAAATGCTCGGATTTCATTAATGTTAAAGTATTTTTAGCCTTTTAGGTTCTTTCTAGAATTTCTCGGACTGAATCCTTCAATGAGGAAGACTATTTCGCCCCTTAATCTGCGCCGGTCAACGGCTTCTTTGAGCTCCCCCAGGCGCCCTCTTAGAAATTCCTCATGAATCTTGGTGATTTCCCTGGCGAGGGCTGCGTTGCGGTCCCCAAGAATCTCGACGGCCGTATCGATGAAATCCAGGATTTTTCTTGAAGGAACATAAAAAATAAGGGTGGCGTCGTCTTCGCGACGGGTTGCCAGGAGCTTCCGGAAGGCCTCCCTTTTCGGAGGCGGGAAGCCGAGAAACAGGAACTTATGAGTAGGGAGGCCCGAAACCGATAGAGCGGCGACGGCCGCCGAAGGGCCGGGGATGGGAACGACGGCCACGGACGCTTTCAGGGCTTCCCGGATGAGCTTGAAGCCGGGGTCGGAGATCCCGGGCGTCCCGGCGTCCGATACCAGCGCCACGTTCCGTCCGGATAAAAGATGGCCCATGATCTCCGGGATCCTGCGCCCCTCTTTCGGCTGGAAATAGCTGAGCAGGGGTTTTTTGATGCCGTGCCGGTTCAGGATCTTGACCGTTTGCCTCGTGTCTTCACAGGCGATGACCGCGGCTTCCCCAAGCACGCGGATTCCTCTCAGGGTCAGGTCTTCCAGGTTGCCGATGGGCGTGGCGACGACGAACAGCGTCCCCGCCATTTCACCGGCCCCAGTCGTAGGGATAAAGAAAATCGTGGCCGATCGTGCGGACGGAAATCTTGGCGATGGGAGGCAGGCAGCGTTTGAACTGGGATTTCTTGATCAGGGCCAGGATGCGCTCCACTTTGGCCCGGTCGAACCCCTGGGCGATGACTTCCGCCCTGGATTGGCGCAGGTCCACAAGGCAGTAGAGGATCCGGTCGAGCTCCTCGTAGCGGAGCCCGATTTCGCCTTCGTCGGTCTGGCCCAGCCAGAGTCCGGCCGTCGGTTTTTTCCTCAGGAATTTCTCCGGCAGACGGAGATGGGCGGCCATCATCCGAACCTGGGTCTTGTAGAGATCCCCCAGGGGATTGACGGCGCAGGCCAGGTCGCCGTGCAGGGTGCCGTAACCGATCAACAGCTCCGTTTTGTTGCTGGTTCCGATGATGAGAGCTTTTTCCCGGGCGGAAAAATCGTAGAGGATGGACATCCTCTCCCTGGCCATCTTGTTTCCCTTCCGCGTCCGGTTCAGCGTGGGAACGAGTCGGAAATAGGCGTCCACCATGGGGGAGATATCCAGCACCCTGGACCGGATCTTCAAGCGGCCGGCCAAGTCCTGCGCGTCCTTCACCTCGCCGGAAAAAGCCCGGCCGTAAGGCAGAATGAGACCCAGGACGTTGTTCGGGCCGAGCGCCCTGGCCGCCAGAGCGGCGCTGACCGCGGAATCGAGGCCGCCGGAAAGGCCGAGGATGCCCTTGCGGAAGCCGGCCTTGCCCAGCTCCTCCCGGAGGAATGCGCACAGCACCCGCTCGACGAAAGCGCAGTCAATCTTCATGACGATTGAGGAGGGCCCGTTGAAGCGCCTGGAGCATGACCTCCGGCTTGTCGTCCCGCGTCCAGGGCCACGTCCTCCGGGCCCGGAGAACTTCCCCCCGGTCGGCCTCCACCAGGACGAAGTCACGCTCGGCATAGGCGGCCTTGGCCAGGAGGCGGCCGGAGGGAGAGTAAACGAACGAGCCTCCGGCGAAGGCCATCCCGTCCTCGAAGCCGGCCCGGTTGCAGTAAACGACGAAGGATGAGGTGAAAAAGGACAGCGTCTCGCCCATCCGCTCCCACATCCGGCTGGTGGCGAAGGCCTTGCCCCCTCCCTTCGCGCTCCCCCGGCCCGGGGCGGCGCTGATGACGATGACCGTTTCCGCGCCGCCCGCCTGGAGAAGGTAGCCGGCGCTCAAATGGAGGAAATCCCTGCAGATCATGAGACCCGTCCGGCCCAGGGGGGAGTCGAACGTCTCGAAGTCCCTGCCCGGGGCGAAGAACCTGGCCTCCTCGAACATGCCGAAGGTCGGGAGAAACACCTTGCGGTGGACATGAAGAATGCGTCCGCCGGACAGGAAGGCGGCGGAATTATAATAGTGCCCGGCGTCCGATTCTTCGACGAATCCGACGACGATAGCAATCCGCCGGCTGAGCTTCAGGAGTTCGGCGAACGGCCGGCTTTTCCCCGGGACGAGGGCCGTCTCGCCCACCAGGTCGCGGAGCTTGTAGCCGGTGAGGCCGAGCTCGGGGAAGACGATGACGCCCGCCTTCTCCTTCTGCGCTTTTTCGATCAGCCCGGCATGCAGCCGGAGGTTCTTGTCCACATCGCCGAGGACGGGCGCGATCTGGGCCAGGGCGACGATCATGCTAAAAAAATTACCACATTCATCGGGAATTGGCAATTTGTCACCGGCGGGCGCTAAAGCAAGAAAATGAACTGTCCGGAGAGGAGGGCATCGGCGCCTGGCGCCTCCCCCCCCCCTCCGGACAGGCCGCCTTTTCGTCTTTAGATCCAGGGGGCATTTTGATTTCACAACGAGTTAAATCACGTGTATCAGACCCTGCAGTCCGAACGTTATTGGGTCAACAACTCTAAATGCCATCACGGAATCGGAAACGCATCCGAGCTGTTATTGTTCAGGGAGAAGACTTGCCGACGAGCTTCAGGAATTCCTCTTCGGACAAAAGGGCCAGGCCCAGCTTCCGGGCCTTGTCGAGCTTCGACCCGGGCGCCTCGCCGACGACGACGTGGGTTGTTTTCTTGGTGACGTCGGCTGCGACTTTCCCGCCCAGGCTTTCCACCACACGCCCCGCCTCGTCGCGGGAGAGGGAGGCCAGGCCTCCGGTGAAGACGAAAACCCGGCCTTGGAGCGGACCGCGGCCGGAAGTCTTCTTGGGCGCGGAAAAATTCAGCCCGGCGTCGCGGAGGCGCCGCAGGAGATCCCGAGTCTCGGGCTGCTTGAAGAAGAAGGCGATGCTCTCCGCGACTTTCGGGCCGACGTCCGGGATTTTTTCAAGTTCCTCGGGGGAGGCTTTGACAAGATCCTCCAGACCGCCGAAATGCTCCGCCAGGTCGCGCGCGGTTCGCTCGCCCACATGCCGGATGCCCAGGGCGAAAATGAGCTCCGCCAGGCCTCTCTTCTTGGATTTTTCAAGTTGGTCCAGGAGATTTTGCGAGCTCTTGGCTCCCATCCGCTCCAGGGAGGCCAGGTCCTCCCCGCGCAGCCCGTAGAGGTCGGGGATCTTCTTCACCAGTCCCTTGTCCAGAAGCTGGTCCACCAGCGCTTCCCCCAGGCCCTCGATGTCCATGGCCCGGCGGGAGGCGAAGTGAAGGATGGACTCCCTGAGCCGAGCCGGACAGGAAGGGTTCAGGCAGCGGGAGATGACTTCGCCCTCGGCCTTGAAGACCTTCGACCCGCAGGCGGGGCATTTCTGCGGGAAAGAATACGGCTTGGTCCCCGGGGGGCGGCGCTCTTTCATGACCGCCGCCACGCGCGGGATGACATCGCCGCTCCGCTCGATGAGGACGATGTCGCCGACGCGCACGTCCTTGCGCCGGAGCTCCTCCTCGTTGTGAAGGGTCGAGCGGCTGATGGTTGTTCCCCCGAGCTGGACCGGCTCCAGGACGGCCACGGGCGTCAGGGCGCCCGTCCGTCCGACCTGGACGGTGATCTTCTCGATCCGCGTCGTCGCCTGCCGGGCGGGGAACTTGAAGGAGATCGCCCAGCGGGGCGACTTGGCCGTAAGACCCAGGGTCCGGCGCTGCTCGAGGTCGTCGACCTTGACCACCACTCCATCGCAGTCGTACTCGAGGGAATCCCGCTTGTCCTTCCATTCTTCCCAGTAGGCCACGACCTCCTCCAACCCGCGGCACGTCCGCCAGTGGCGGTTGACCTTGAAACCCAGCCTTTTCAACTCCCTCAGCGTTTCCTTCTGTGTCGGCGGCTCCTCGTCCCGGATGAAGAGGGAGTAAAGAAAAATGTCCAGACCCCGGCCGGCCGCGACAGCGGGGTCGAGCTGGCGGATGGAGCCGGCGGCGGCGTTGCGCGGGTTGGCGAACAGGGGCTCGCCGGCCTCCTCGCGCTCCTCGTTGATCTTGCGGAAGGAAGAAAAGGGCAGGTAGATTTCTCCCCGGGCTTCGAGGTCGCGCTCGTCTTCGACGGTCAGGGGCAGGCTCCGGATGGTCTTGACGTTGGCCGTGACGTCGTCACCCTGCCGGCCGTCGCCGCGGGTCACGGCTTGACGGAGCTTCCCCCCCCGGTAGTGGACGGCGATGCCCAGGCCGTCGATCTTGAGCTCCACGGTATAGCGGATCTCCGCGCCCGGCAGCAGCCGGCGCAGGCGGTCCTCGAAGTCCTTCAATTCCTCCACGCTGTAGCCGTTGTCCAGGCTGAGCATCGGCCGGCGGTGGGGGACCGTGACGAATCCCTCCAACGGCTTCTCGCCCACGCGCTGGGTGGGCGACTCGGGGGTGATGAGCCCGGGGAACCGGGATTCGAGCCCCTTCAGCTCTTCCATGAGCCGGTCGAACTCGCGGTCGGAGATCTGGGGGTCGCTGTCGACGTAGTATTTTTTCTCGTGGAATTCGATGTCGCGCCGGAGCGCGACGATGCGCCGCCCGGCCTGGGCTTGAGTTAGGGCGGAGGGGGACACTCGGACTCCTGAATACTCATTTTACGCAAAGCGGCTTCTCCTGGGAAGCCCGCGGCGGAGGCGGCGGAGCCGCGCTCAGCGGATACCCAGACGCGTCTTGGTATCCGTCAGGAGTATATTGAACTGGTCGACAACCTGCTTCTGCTTGGCTTTGAGAGGATCCAGCTTCTTTTTCTCGGCCTCGATACCGTCCAGGAGCCGCTGCATTTCTTTCTTGTCGGCAGCGCTCAGGTCGTCTTCCTCTTTGTCGCCGTACTTGTCGTTGTAGGCCTTGGTCAGGCTGTCAATCTTTTGATTGACGGCCGTGATCTGGTTGACGAGATCGTTCCACTTGATGTCCTTGTTCGTGGTGAAGAACAGGTTCTCGGCCAGGGCCATGGCCTGTTTGGAGTTGGCCTGCGAGAGATAGGCCGCTTCGAGCAGGATGCGGATGGCCTCGCCGGAGACCGCGGGGTCGGACTTGGCCTCCTTGGCCAGGATGATGCCGATGTTGTAGGCGACCTCGCCCGTCTTCTTCCTGGCGTAGATCTCCTTGTAGATGGCCAGAGCCTCGGAGACCTTGCCGCTGTGATAGAGCGACCGGGCCAGGAGGCTGCCGGTGTCCGTGTCCTTGGCCGAGGCGTAGAGCGTCCGGTAGAGCTTCTCGGCGTCGGCGTAGTGCTTGCCTTCCATCATCTGCTTGCCCATCTTGTTCAGGTCGGCGAGGATCTGCTTGTTCTTGAGGATATTGTAGGACTGGATGTAGGAGTCGACGGCGTTCTTGAAGTCTTTCGTCTTTTCGCAGGCCTGGGCATAAACGTACAGCCCGGCTCCGATCATCTGGTTCCATTGCGCGCTCGAGGCCTCGCTTCCGTCCGAGCCCCTATTGGCCCTGGCTAGCTCCGCCGCCTGCATCGCATAGCTTTTGGCTTTTTCCAGGTTCTGGCCGCCCTGGATATACACTCCGGCGACGGTCACCAGGACCTGGTACTTGGTCAGGTCGTCCAGCCCCCCCAGAGCGAGGGCTTTTTCCCCGGCTTCTATGGTTTCCCTGTGCGTTTTGCCCGGATAGGCCAGGGTGGCCAGGTTGGCCTGGGCATAATTTTCGTATTGGGCGCCCTTGCCGGAATACTTGGTCAGGAACTCCTTCAGCATTTGGGCTTTCTGAGCGGGGGCCTGGGCGGCCATGGCTTTGATGTAAGCCTCATTGGCCTCCTCCTGGGGGAAGGCGATGAGGAATGATGCTCCGGCCAGGAGCATGACGGTCAGCGCTCGAGCTTTCATGGGCAACCTCGCAAGAATTTCAAAAAATAATAGCCCCTGCTCCCGAAAAAGTCAATACAAATCCGTCAGGAAGTCTTCCGGCCTGAACCTTACGGAATGACCATCAAGGAGCCGCACGGCCACTCTCCGATAATTATACAGCAATTTCTATGCCAGCTAAATGCCCCTGGGGCTCTATGACGAAAAGTAACGCTTTAGGTTTTTAATCATGCCTTTTGTCATAGAACCTGAATCCCCGCGCTTTTCAATCTCCGGACTATCCTTTAAAATAGCCGCGAAAGACATGAAGCCCGTTCCGTCTGGTCTCGAGGAGGCCCTGGGAAAGCAGCTTCGCAGGGACGTCCCCCTGTCCGCGCATTCCAGCTTCAAGATCGGCGGTCCGGCCGACCTGTTTTTCATCGCGGAAACCCTGGACGAGCTGACCGCGGCCGTCCGTCTAGCGCTCCGGCACGACATCCGCTATTTCGTCATGGGCGCCGGAACGAACATCCTTTTTGACGACGACGGCTTCAGGGGGCTTATCATCAAGAACGCCGCGGCCGGCCTGTCCTCTCTCCCCGGCGGGCGGGGCGTGGAAGCCGCCTCCGGAGCCCGGCTGGCCGACCTGGTGGAATTCTCGGTCTCCCGGGGTTGTCAGGGCTTGGAATACCTGGCGGGCATACCAGGCACGGTCGGAGGAGCTGTTTTCGGTAACGCCGGAGCCTTCGGCCGGAGCATCGGCGAGCGGCTGGCCTCAGCCGTGCTTTTAGACAGTAACGGAAAGGAGTCCGCCGTCCGGAGCGAACACCTGGCCTTTTCCTACCGGCGTTCCTCTCTGCGCGGCGAAAAGTCCATCCTCCTCAAGGCTGTGTTCATCTTGAGCGCCGGCGACGAGCGGAAAATCCGGGAGGACATCTCCTGCTATCTCGAGCAGAGAAAAGCCCGCCACCCGGACTGGACGGTCGCCAGCGCCGGCTGCTATTTCAAGAATCCGGTCCGGCCGGACGGCACGCGCCTCGCGGCGGGCAAGCTGCTGGAGGAGGTCGGCGCCGGGACGATGAGCCGAGGCGGGGCGTCCGTCTCGAACGCGCACTGCAATTTCATCGTCAACCGGGGAGGGGCGAGGGCAGCCGAGGTGATCGGTCTGGCCGCTGAACTGAAAAGGCGAGTCAGGGAGCGTTTCGGCCTCGACCTCGAGGAAGAAGTCGTTTATCTCCCAGCAACCGGCTGAGGCCCCCGGCGTTCAAGGATGCGGCGCGCGGGGGGAGCATGACTCTCAATCCCTCGAGGGCCAAGACCTTATAGGCTCGGCGAAGGCCGGAATGATTCCTTAAGACCCCTAGATGCCGCCGCACGGTGGCGGCATCGCCCCTGACGAGCGGCCCGGTCAGAGCGGCGGCGGAGCCAAGTTCTTTTACGTTGTGTAAAGTTCCTTGGATCAGGGGCCATAAAATCCGCTCAGCCTTCCAGCGAGTCATTCCCGCCCCCGCGAGCAGCCCCGCCGCCAAGTGGAACAGGATCACGACATGGTTCGAGGCCAGGCTGCAGGCGGTGTGATAGAGAGGCTTGTCGGAAGGATCGGGGGTGAAAGGATAACCCCCC
>CAZFTV010000014.1:12627-17403 GCA_964521765.1 uncultured Eubacteriales bacterium | reverse complement strand
TGTGCGTCTTTTGAGATGGGTACAATGCCAAGGAACTTACGAGACGCACAACTAGAAAAGATTTTCTATATCCAGGCCCAGCCTCTTGATCATCTCGTTGAGCGTGGTCGGCTTCAATCCGAGCATCTTGGCCGCTTGTTTCTGAACCCCCCGGCTGCGGCGCAGCGCTTCGGCGATGACCTGGCGCTGGAAAGCCTGGAGCTGCTCCTTAAAATTCATGGAGGCCTCGCCGGCAGAGGCCGCCAGGGCCGGATGAGACCGGTCGGCCAGGTGAAACGGGGGCAGGCTCGAGCGGTCGATGATCCTGGTCTTGGTGAAGACCACGGCCCGCTCGACAAGGTTTTCAAGCTCGCGGATGTTGCCGGGCCAGTGGTAATTCTCCAGGGTTTCCCAGACATCGTCGGCCAGGCCCTCGATGACTTTGTTGTTTTCCCGGCTGTAGTGCTCCAGGAAGTGCTTGACCAGGAGGGGGATGTCTTCCTTCCGGTGCCTTAAGGGGGGAAGCTCGATCTTGATGACGTTCAGGCGGTAGAAAAGGTCGTCGCGGAAGGCTTTGCGCCGAATCATGTCCTCCAGGTCGACGTTGGTGGCGGCGATGATCCTCACGTCCACCTTGATGGTTTTTGTCCCTCCGAGGCGCATGAATTCCTTCTCCTGAAGGACGCGCAGCATCTTGGCCTGAGTCTCCAGGTTGAGGGCGGAGATCTCATCGAAGAAAATCGTCCCCCGGTCAGCCGCTTCGAAGAGGCCCATCTTGCTGCTGAACGCTCCGGTAAAAGCGCCCTTGACATGTCCGAAGAGGAGGCTTTCCAGGAGGTCGGGGGGGAGGGATCCGGAGTTGACGATGATGAAGGGGAATTGCGACCGGTCGCTGTGCTGATGGATGGAACGGGCCACGAGCTCCTTGCCCGTGCCGCTCTCGCCCTGGATGAGGATGGTGGTCCGCGAGGGCGCGGCGGTCTTGACGAGATCGAAGACCGTCTCCATGGTCTTGCTCTTGCCGATGATGTTGGTGAAGCTGAACTTGCCCCGCAGCTCTTCCCTAAGCCGCGCGTTTTCGGCCCGAAGATGCCGGTGGTCCAGCGCGCGCCCGATGGTCAAGAGCAGCTCCTCGTGCTTGAAGGGCTTCTGGATGTAGTCGTAAGCGCCGCTCTTCATGGCCTCCAGGGCGGATTCCACCGAGGCGTAGGCGGTGATGATGATGACCGTCGAGTGCGGGTCTCTTTCCCGGATGCGTCTCAGCACGGTCAGGCCATCCAGGCCGGGCATGAGCAGGTCGAGAAGGGTCAGGTCGAAAGTCTTGTCCTCGAGCTTGCTCAGGGCTTCCTCGCCCGAGGCGGAGATTTCGACCTCGTAACCCTCCGCACTCAGCAGCTGTCCCAGGACTTCGTGAATGACGGGTTCGTCGTCGATAACGTGAATAACGGCTGTCTGTGTCATGGCTCGACCCTCGGGCTAGGGATTTTTCGGCCGCTGGCGCCGGGCGTCCAGGTCCATGGGGAGGACGACGGTAAAGGTCGTTCCCCGGCCCTCGAGGCTCTCAACGGCGATCCGGCCCTCGTGCTCCTTGATGATGGCGTAGCTGATGGACAGGCCCAGCCCCGTCCCCTTGCCGATCCCCTTCGTGGTGAAGAAGGGGTCGAAGATCCGCGGCAGGTGCTCTTTCTTGATGCCCATGCCCGTATCGGAGATGCGGACCAGGGCTTCACCGCTCTGCTCGGAGACTTCCAGGCGCAGCTCCCCCCCCTCGGGCATGGCGTCCAGGGCGTTGAGGATGATGTTGATGAAGCCCTGCTGCAGGCGCTCGCCCTGGGCCCAGATGGGCCTCAGCGTCGCCGGCCTGAAATCGAGCTTGATGTTCATGGCTTTAAGCTTGTATTCGATCAGGGACAGGATCTCCTTCAGGCTGTCGGCGACCTGGACGCGGGAGAAGGCGATGTTCGAGGGGTTCCGGGCGAAGTTGAGGAGATTCTTGATGATGCGGGCCACGCGGTCGGTCTGGACCTCGATTTTCTCCAGGATCTGGGCGAAATGGGGGTCGGTCAGCCTTTTCTGCAGTATCTGGACATAGCTGGAGATGCCCGTCAGCGGCGTGTTGATCTCATGGGCCACTCCCGCCGAGAGCAGGCCGATCGAGGCCAGCTTCTCGGACGTCATGAGCTGCTGTTGAAGCATGATCTTGTCGGTGATGTCTTCGAAGACGATGATCGTTCCATAGGGGTTGAGGTTGTTGTCGAGCAGCGGCGTCTTGGCGATGTCGAAGACCCTGGTCTGGCCGGGTCCGACCCGCATGGGGATTTCGCTCATGAGCTGGTAATCCTGTTGCGTGTCGGAGGGGAACAGGACTCCGAAGTTCGCCTCGCCCAGGACGTCGAGCAGGCTCCGGTTGAGAACTTCGTCTTTCCGCAGGCGGAAGGTTTCCTCCAGGACCCGGTTCCAGCCGATGACCCGCCCTTCCTCGTTGAGGACGGCCACGCCCACGGTCAGGCTTTCGATGATGTTTTCGCTGTAATCTTTCAGGCGCTCGAGCTCCATGGCCCGCACTCCGGCCTGGTCGTAGAGGTAGGCGTTTTCCAGGGCCAGGGCCACGGGATAAGCGATCGTCGTCAGAAGCTCCCAGTCCTCGCTCGTCAGGAAGGCGGAGTTCATTTTTTTGCTCATGGCCAGGCAACCGATGAGCTTGTCCTCGACCTTGAGGGGCATGAATTGGAAAAAACCCCAGGAGGAGAGCTTATCAAAATGAGCGCGCAGGTCGCGGCGGCTGGTGAAGGTGTAGTAGGACAGATGGGCCGCCTCCCGGAAAACCTGGAAGAGGCCGGGGTCGAGGGTGAGCCGGTCGGGCAGGGGAGGAAAATCCCCCCTGGACTGCAAAAGGGTGAAGGCGTGAGGCTCGTTCTCGTCGGTCAGGAGGAGGGCGATGCCCTTGAGCGACAGGGCGTTGGACACGAGCTCGAGGAGGCGCTGGCTCAGGCGCTGCAGGTTCCTTTCCCGGCTCAGCTCCTGGCTGATGAACAGGAGCGTCTTGCGGTACTTGTAGCTGCGCCGGTAGAAAACCCGGTCGAGGATCGACTGGAAGAGCCTCTTCAGCGGGCCGAAGAGGGTGGCGCCCAGGGCGATGGCCAGCACCCCCAGGATGAGCGTCGTCCTCTGATTTTCGGAAAAAAACTTCATCCGGGAGCTGACGACCACATACAGGCTGGCGATGACGAAGTAGGAGAAGGCCAGTGTCGCGGCCTTCTTGATGATGATTTCGAAATCCATGATTCGATAACGGGACAGCGAGTAGGCGACCGTCAGGGGGATCAACGCCTGGAAGAGGATAGTCAGCTCGCCGATCCTCGAGGGCAGACGGCCCAGGAGGAACGGGGCGGTGTTCAGGGCCAGGAAGGGAATGATGCCGATCCCCAGCCCCGTGGCGATCCAGGCGTATTGCTTCCTGATCAGGATGCTGGATGTGCGTCGGCTGCTGTGGTAAACGGAGGCGATGGTCAACAGCAAGAAAGCCGCATAATGGAGCAGCTCGGCCTTGTCCAGGCTGTCGACGAATTCCAGGACCCGCCCCGAGTCCAGGGTCCGCAGCCAGGGCAGGTGGAGGGACGCCTGGCCGAGGAGGAGGAGGGCTCCGGGTATATAGAAGAGAATCGGCAGGTTGGGCCTCCGCCTGACGAATTTCTTTCTCTGGGGAAAAAGGCTGAAATAGTGAAAGAGAAGCGGGGGGGGGGGGGCGAAGGCGGCCTTGTCCAGCCAGAAGAAAAGGCTGTCCACGGCGTCCAGGCGTCCGGTCGGGGAGAAGATGTACATGGCGTACAGGCACAGCGAGGTCAGATAGAAGTAAAGGTAGGGCATCGTCGTGGGGGACTTGGTGTTGAAGAAGACGACAGCGCCCAGGACGAGGGTCGTGAGCCCCACCAGGGCTAGGTAGAAATAGCCCAGACCCGTGCCGCTCGTCGTGAAGTAGAACGAGGGCGAAAGCGGCGGCTGGCCCTCCCTTCCGATCTCATAGATGGCCTTCTGCTCCGCGCGGTGGATGAGCCACATCTGCTTGACCTGTTCCGCGCGGTTTCCGACGGGGCTGCCGTTGATCTTGAACAGGATATCGCCCTCTTTGATTCCCGAGAGGTCGGCCGGGCCGTCCTGTCGGACCCGAACGGCGGTCAGGCCGTTCGGGCCTTGGGTCCAGACGACTCCGTCAGTCGGCTCCTTCCAGATGATGCGCTGAGTGATGTTCCATCCGCCGAGGACGAGCGCGACCAGCATGACCGGGACGGCGATCGACGTGAACCGTTTGTTCATTCGGCGGAATCCAAAAAATTGAACCCTTTTGGCAAAAAAATTTCCTACTTGAGAGAATGGCGCCAGCCCGCCCTGATCACCCACTTGATGGCCGGTTGCGCCCTGAGCTCCATGATCTCTTTATCTTCCTCCAGGCCCAGGGGGTTTGTGTTGCGGGAGAGATAGGAGCTCATGTAATCAAAGGCCGGTTTCTGACCGGGAACGCTTTCCTGGGCGAACAACCGGCCCTCCAAGGAATGGGAGGGGGATGGGGAAGGCCGGGGAGGAAGCAACGGGACGGCTGACAGGATGAGCAGGATGATGAGTCCCCGCCTCGTTCGGATCCGTCCGCTCATGACTTAAAATTAAGGCTTTACGCAGAGTTTGTCAACTTGCCCTCGTCCCCCCGGAGCCGGAAAGACGGGCCGCCAGGGAATGTGTCCGAGTTTGACAAAGAAGAGGGGTTGCCCTAACATGAAAATTCACATGCCCCAGTTTTCCTGT
>CAZFTV010000014.1:0-12617 GCA_964521765.1 uncultured Eubacteriales bacterium | reverse complement strand
GCTACGGAGGAGGGCCGCCTCCTGAGGGAGACGCTTTTTGCTCCCTCCAGGGAAGAATGCCGGAAACACTTCGAGGCGAGGGGATATTGCGTCCTGTCCGTTAAAAAAGACTGGAAAAAAATCGACGTCTCCCTGTTCCGCCTGAGCCGGAACGTCCGGAGCAAGGATTTCATCCTTTTCAATCAGGAGCTCATGTATCTTATCAAGGCCGGCTATCCGGTGCTCAAGAGCCTGGAAATCATCAGCCACAGGACCAAGAACCAGAATCTTCTTGAGGTCCTTCTCAGGGTGACCGACGGGGTCAGGAGCGGCAAGACCCTGTCGGAGGCTTTCCTGGCGCTCGAGAAACGCTTCCCCACGGTGTATACGGCCTCGCTCCAGGCCGGGGAACAGAGCGGCAACCTGGCCCAGGCTATCGGACGATACCTGGACTATGCCCGGAACATCGACAAGACCAAATCGCGCATTCAGCGCGCGCTGATCTACCCCAGCCTCCTCCTTCTTTTATCCTTCTCGCTGTTGATGATCCTTATCAATTTCATCCTTCCCAGGTTTTCAGGATTTTACTCTGATTTTGATGCGGAATTGCCCGCCATCACGCGTTTTCTCATGGGGGCTTCCCTTGTTCTGAGACGCTCCACTCTGTTTCTCGCCCCGGCCTTTCTGTTTCTCGCCGCCGCGTATTTCTGGCTGAGGAGAAAGGAAGCCAACCGAGTCCGGCTCGACCGCCTCAAGCTCGGCCTGCCCTACGCCCGGAAAATCTGGCTCGAGTCAGGAGTGTCTCTCTTCGCCCGGACTCTGGGCCTGCTGCTTCAGGCCGGAATCGCTCTCCTCCGGGCCGTCCGCATCGCCTGCCAGGCCATTCCCAACAGGTATTTTTTCAACAAGACGGCGACTGTTCCCGAGGACATCCGCAACGGCCAGGGCCTTTCGGACGCCCTGGCCAGGGTCGGGTTCTTTCCCGGGCTGTCCCTGGACATGATCCGTATCGGAGAGACTTCGGCCAACCTGGAGGGAATGCTGGCCGAGGTCGCGGAAGTCTATGACGAATCGGTCCGGAACCGGGTGGACACGTTTGTCTCCCTGATCGAGCCCGTGCTGATCCTCATCATGGGGCTGCTGGTGGCCGTCATGCTCCTCTCCGTTTATCTTCCCATATTCAATATAATAAGGATTACCCGGTAGGACGACATGGCCAGGAAAGACAAGGAAACAACGCTTCTCTCCGAGGAGCGGGAAGTTCAATTGCTGGCCGCGCTCCACCGCGTCCCGATAGCGGACTTGAGCGGCTTCGGCCTGGACCGGGAGCTCGTTCAGTCTTTCCCCCCGGATTTCCTCTACCGGGCCAATTTCATCCCCTTCAGCCGGGACGGGGAGACGGTCCATATCGCCATGGCCGACCCCTCGGACATCGAGGCCATCGATGCCGTCGAATCCTTCCTGGGCCGGAAGGTTCAGGTCTTCGTCGCCTCCCGCCGGGCCATCCATGAGGCGCTGCGCAAGAGCGAAGCCGCGCTCCAAGTTCTCAAAGACGTCACCATGGGGTTCATCACCCAGGTCGTGGAGAAAGACGGCGGACAGGAAGAGGAGGTCATCTCCATCGAGAAGCTGGCCGACCAGGACGACTCGATCATCAAGCTGGTCAACACCATCATCTTCACCGCCGTCCAAAAACGGGCCTCGGACATTCACATCGAGTCGCGGGAGGAGGGCGTCCAGGTCAAGTACCGCATCGACGGCGTTCTCGGCCAAGCCATGGATACCGTAGACTGCAAATTCCACTCGCCGATCATCACCCGCCTCAAGGTCATGTCCGAGCTGGACATCGCCGAGCGCCGCGTTCCCCAAGACGGCCGGTTCCGTCTCCGGATCAAGGACAGGACGATCGACTTCCGGCTGTCCATCATGCCCGGCATCTTCGGCGAGGACGCGGTGATCCGCATCCTCGACAAGGAAATGATCACCGAAGCCTTCGCTGAGCTTCGCCTCGACCTGCTGGGGTTCTCCGAGGACGTTCTGCAGAAGTTCCGGCGCTACATCCTCCAACCCTACGGCATGATCCTGGTCACCGGCCCCACGGGCAGCGGCAAGACGACCACCCTCTACGCCGCCCTGACCGAGATCAAGAGCCCCGAGGACAAGATCATCACCATCGAGGACCCGGTCGAATACCAGATCGACGGCCTGACCCAGATCCCGGTCAACGAGAAGAAAGGCCTGACCTTCGCCCGCGGGCTGCGCTCCATCCTGCGCCACGACCCGGACAAGATCATGGTCGGTGAGATCCGCGACCAGGAGACGGCCCAGATCGCCATCCAGTCGGCGCTCACCGGGCACCTGGTGTTCACCACCGTCCACGCCAACAACGTCTTCGACGTCATCGGCCGCTTCCTCCACATGCAGGTCGACCCCTACAGCTTCATCTCCGCATTGAACTGCATCCTGGCCCAGCGTCTCATGAGGGTTCTGTGCCCGCACTGCCGTGCGGCGGTCAAATACGACGACGAGACGCTCGCCGAGTCCGGCCTGGCGCCCGAGACATACCGCCGTCGACATTTCTATGAAGCCAAGGGCTGCCCCGAATGCGGCCAGAAAGGCTACCGCGGCCGGACGGCCATCGCCGAGATCCTGGAGCTCTCGGACGTGATCCGCGAGATGATCCTGGACAGGAAGCCCCTGTCCGAGGTCAAGAAACGGGCCAAGGCGGAGGGGATGACTTTCCTCCGCGAGGTGGGCCTGCAGAAAGTGTTCCAGGGGACGACCAGCCTCAGGGAGCTGAACAAAGTGACGTTCGTGGAATGAAAACATGCGGGGACTGACGAACGCTGTGAAGGACTATTTTCTGAGAGGGCCGAGGCTGTCCCTGCACTTCCTGCTCACCAGGCGCGCTCTGGCCTGCCTGTCCCTCGCCGGCCGCGAACGGCGGACAACCTTCGGCCGGTCGGTTCTGGCCGTGCCGCCCGGGAGCCTCGAGCCCGCATTCGAGACGCCGAACATCAAAGGGGAGGAAGAGCTCGCGCGGCTTATCCGGGAAGCGGTCCGCAGGGCGCGGGGCGGCGGCCATGAAGCTGCGCTCCTTCTGCCCGAGGTCTGCCAGAAAAGCTTCGTCCTGGCCTTCGAGAGCTTTCCCGCGTCTGCCGAGGAGAGGGAAGAATGGATCCTCTGGCGATTGAAGAAACAGATGCCCTCGCTTCCGGAGGATGTCCGCTTGTCCTTCGACGCTTCCGCCAACGGAACGCCGCGTCGCGTGTTCGCCTCCCTCGCCCGCGCGGAGGTCATCCGTGAATATGAAAACCTGTTCGCTTCCTGCGGGATCAAGCTGAGGAGCGTGGGTCTTCCCATCCTGGGCCTCTCGAGCCTTCTCGACAGGCAGCGGGAGCTAGACGTCCTCCTGGTCAACATCGAGGAGGATGCCGTCAGCCTGCTGGCCGTCCTTGACGGCCAGGCGGCTCTCTATCGTTTCAAGCCGTTCCTGTCCGGGACCGGACCGGCCCCGGACGCTCTGGCTTCCGCCGTCGTCAGGGAGCTCGCCGGGACGCTGCGCTTCCTCGAGGACCGGGAGAAAAAAACCGTCAAATCGCTCTGGGTCCGCGTGGGGACGGACGGCGACGCGGCGGAGCTGGCCGCCGGGATCCAGGCCGGAATCATGCTCCCCGTGCGTCTGCTGGAAGCGCCCGGCGCTCTCGGCTTAAGCCCGCGGGAGAGGCAATTTCTGGCGCCGCTGATAGGCCTGATCTCATGAACGGCAGCCGCGGAATCCGCATCAACCTGGCCAGCGAGCCGCTGAAAAACACCCGCTTCTTCCGGGCGCTCCTGGCCGTCCTGCTCTTCCTGCTGGCCGGCGCCCTCCTTCTCGACGCCGGCCTCTTCATCCGGCAGCAGACCCGAGCCGGCCGGATGGGGAAGCAGGCAATCTCCCTTCGGGAATCCGCGGAGGGGGCCCGACTGGAGGCGAAACGTCTCGAGTCGCGGGCCAAGGAACTCGCCGGCCGGGATAGGGCCGAAGTTGAATTCGTCAACGACATCATCCTGGGCAAGAGTTTTTCATGGGTCGGGTTCCTGCAGAGACTGGAAGAATCCCTGCCTTCCTCGAGCGCGATCGTTTCCCTCGCGCCGGCTTCGGCCGGCAGCGACGGGGCCGAGGTGACGATGACGGCCGTGTTCCGGAACTTGAATGACTTGCTGAGCTTTATCCGCAACCTGAACGCCCGCGGCTTCGTCCGCGTGCGGCTGGTCAGCGAACGAAATGACGGTTTCGGCCGGATCGAGGCCCAAATCGCGGTGGTCTATGCGGGAACTTTTTAGCCTCCTCGAACAGGGACAGAAAAGGGCCCTGGCCTTCGCGGCCGGGTCCTTGGCCGCGGCCCTGGTCGCCCTGATCTTCATCTCCCTGGGCGCGCCCCGCGGATTGGAGCGCCGCGGCGAGGAAGTTCGCCTGCTGCGCCGGCAGTTCGATCTGGCCGAGCGGGAGAGAGCGGGAAGGAGCGAGGAAGTCGCCCGGTGGGAGGAGGCCCGACGCGACCTCGACAGGCTGCGAGGGGAGCGTTTTTATTCCGAGGGAGGAGGGGTCAACGAGATGCGCCTCAGCCTGCAGGGGATCTTTTCCGGAGCGGGCCTGGGGTTTCCCGAAGCCAACTTCGATTATTCGGAACTGGCAAAGGAGAGAGCCCGGAAAGTCACCGTCAGCTTCATTTTCCAGGGAACCTACGGCCGGCTTAAAAACTTCCTGGCCGCGGTGGAGAGGGAAGATCGGTTCCTCTTCGTCGAGCACGTGGTTTTTCAAAACATCGACCCCGACACCGGAAGCCTTCGGCTGAGGGTGACGCTGGCGGCATACTATGCGATCTAGGGCGTTTTCCGTCGCCGCAGCCCTGATTCTGGCCGCCGGCCTGCTTTGTCCTGCGGCGCCGGGGGAGAAGCCGGAACCGGCCGAAAAGGCTGCGGCCGGGAGGCTGGTCAGGCTGGACCTTCTCCGCAAACCGCCCGCTGCGGGTGTCCGGGTCCTGCGCACCATTTTTATTGCCGACCGGTCCGCCGCCGCGGCATTCCTGGAGGCCGAGAGGCCGCCCTCCGGGAAAAGCGCTCTTCCGGGTCCGGCGACCGAAACGGACAGGAACCGGCAGGCTGCCGCATTTGCCGTCCGCTACCTCGGCTGCGTGACCACCGCCCAAAAAAAGGTCGGCCTCATTTTTGCCGGGGACGACGTCCTGGCCGTTTCCGAGGGGGACACCCTCGAGGGGGGGTATGTGGTCCGGACCATCAGACCTCAAGCCCTTGAGCTCGAGACGGCCGACGGACGAGTTCTTACGGTCCCCATCGAGGGAGAGAGACGATGAAGAAAGCTCTGATCGTGTCATTTGCGCTGCTGAGCCTTATGGCCTGCGCCACATTCAACCAGTCCTATAAGCTGGGCAACAAGGCCGAGCTCAACCGGAACTGGGAGGAAGCCATCCGCTTCTACGAAGCCGCGGCCCTCGAAAACCCCCGCGAGCCCGTATACCGCCTGGCCCTCGTCCGCGCCCGCTACGCCGCCAGCCTCGAGCATGTGCTCCGGGCGCGCCGGCTGGCGGCGGAAGCCAAACCGACGGAAGCGCTGGCCGAGTACGATAAAGCCCTGGCCCTCGACCCGAACAACCGTTTTCTCCTGGCGGAAGCCAAGCGGCTGAAGCAGGAGCCCAGCCGAAAGGCCGCGGAGCCCGCGGAGAAACTGGAGAGGCCCGTGAACCTCAAGAGCCGGGGGGAGCCCGTCCGGTTGAACTTCCCCACGGAAACGAGTCTCCGCTCCCTGTTCCTCGCCCTGGGTCGTTCGGCCCAGGTCAACGTCCTTTTCGACGAAAATTTCCGGGACATTCCCCTGGCCATCACCCTCGAGGACGCGACCTTCGAGCAAGCTCTCGAGGCGTTGTGCGCCTCCACCAAGAATTTCAGCCGCATCATCGACGAGCGCTCGGTCATCATCATCCCCGACCAGCCCATGAAGCGCCTCCAGTACGAAGTCAACGCCATCAAGACGTTCTACCTGTCCAACATCAAGGCCGAGGAAGCCCTCCAGCCCCTGCAGCAGATGATCAGCTCCACCTTCAAGGCGGCCAAGGTCTTCGCCGACAAGAACTTGAACGCGATCATCGTCCGCGACAACCCGGAGACGGTGGAGCTCGCCTCGCGGCTTCTCAGGCTCTGGGACAAGCCCAAGGCCGAGGTCCTGGTGGACCTGGAGATCATGGAAGTCTCCCGCATCAAGCTGCGGCAGCTGGGTCTCAGCTTCGATGCGAACACCCTCGGGCTGCGCTACGGCGGGAGCACGTCGGATACCGAGGCAACCTGGTTCAGCCTTAAGGATATCGATTTCTCCTCGGTGGCCAATTACAGCCTCTCCCTCCCCCTGGCCCTCCTCCAATTCCTGGAGACGGACGCCGACACGCGGATCATCGCCCAGCCGCGGCTGCGGGGCGTGAGCGGCGAGGAGATCAAGTCCCTTGTCGGACAGAAGGTTCCCATTCCCCAGACGACCTTTTCGCCCATCGCCGCGGGAGGAGTCAGCCAGCAGCCGATCATCAATTACAAGTTCGAGGAGGTGGGCCTGGACATCAAGATCATTCCCCGCGTCCACCTGGAGGATGATATCACCCTCGAGCTGGAGCTGAAGATCACCTCCCTGGCCGGGACGGGAGTGGCCGACATCCCCATCATCGCCACGCGCGAGGTCAAGAACGTCCTCAGGCTCCATGACGGAGAGACGAACCTCCTGGCCGGCCTGCTGCGGGACGAGGAGCGCAAGTCCCTGAGCGGGATCCCGGGGTTGAAGAGCCTGCCCCTCCTGGGCCGCCTGTTCTCGAGCGAGGACACGCGCCTGGAGCAGACCGATGTCATCCTGATGATCACGCCGACGATCATCCGGCGCCTGCCCCTGTCCGACGAGGACCGCAAGGCCGTCTGGGTGGACGTCAAGGACAGCGCTCCGACCGGCCGCGAGACTTCGGCCGAGGAAGGACTGGAACGGGAGATGATGAGCCGCCTGCGGCCGCCCCGCGTCGAGGAGCCGCGGAGCGAGGGAGGAAACCTGGTCGTGCTCAGCCCGGCCAATTTCGAGATTTCACGAAGCCGGGGGGAATTCCGCATCACGGCCATTGTCCAGAGCGGCCAGCCCCTGGGCAGCCTGACCCTGAACCTGGCCTTCAACAACCGGGTGGCCCGCCTCAAGGACATCGTCGAGGGTCCGGTCGTTCGTCAGGCCGGGACGAACGCGCCCTTCCTCAAGAACATCGACAACGAGGCCGGCGCGTGCACCATCGGCTTTTCCAGCACGGACTTGAGCCAGGGAACGCTTATTTCCGGCAACCTGGCCGTTCTTTTATTTGAAATCGTCTCCGAGGGGGAGACGCAGATTTCCGTGACGGGAGTCACGGCCCACGGTCCCGGCGGTCAGGCCGTGCCCTTCGAGACCAGGAATTCAAGAATTCTGATTCGCTAGCCCGAAGTCCTGAAGACTGCGCTCCGGCCCGCATGATCATCATCCTCAGCGGTCCCGTCCATTCAGGAAAAACAACCCTGCTGGAGAGGGTCGCTTTCCGGCTTGGGAAGAGGAAGGGGAAGGTCGACGGTTATCTGACTCCTTCCCGTCTCTCTCGGAAGAAGGTGAAGGGCTATGACCTCGTATCTCTCCTTGACGGGAGCCGGGTGCCTTTTCTGAGCAGAGACGCGCTCTCCGCGGCCGGGAAGGCGGGCCCCTTTTCTTTGGACCCGGCGGGGCTGCGCCGGGCCGAGGAGCTCATCCGGAAAGCTCGGGATTCGGCCCGGCTGGTCGTGGACGAGATCGGCCCGCTGGAGCTCAGCGGCGGGGGAGTCCGGAGGGCGCTCGAGAAGGCCCTGGCTTCCCGGCCGGGAACGACGCTCCTCGTCGTCCGGGAGTCCATCCTGGAGGAAATGCTCGATGCCTTGGGCATTAGCTCCGCCAAGGTCATCGACGTCAGGCAACCCGGAGCCGAGGAGACGCTCCTCGAGTGGCTGGAGAATCCACAGTCGCGCGAATAAAGACGGCAGCGGAGCGCGCGACGAAGTGCATGGGCTTAATGGAATTGTGCTAGAATGATTGCCCGATGAGGGTCCGGGTAAAATATTTCGCGTTTTTTCGCGAGCTTTTCAGGGGCGAGGAGAGAGAGGTCGACCTCGATCCTCCGGCTGACGTCCGGAGGCTCCTCGGCGCGCTCTGCGGCTCCGTCTCCCTCCGAAAAGAGCTATTCGACGGCGAGAACTTGAAACCCCAGGTGGTGGTCATGAAAAACGGCCAATCCGTTCACTCCCTCCAGGGGTTGCGAACGCCGCTCGAAGAGGGGGACACGGTGGCCGTCTTTCCCTTCATGGGGGGAGGTTGACCGCCCTCATGAGCGGAGCTCCTGTGCCGGGGACGCACGGCCGGATTCTGGACATAGACCTTTCAACGGGGAAGGTCGATCTCTTGCCGCTTCCCCCTAAGCTCACCCGGGATTATCTCGGCGGGCGCGGGTTGGCCACCCGCCTGCTGTTCGACCTTGTGGATCCCGCCTGCGACCCCCTAGGTCCCCAAAACGCGGTCGTCATCGCCGCCTCGCCGCTAGTAGGGTCGGGCGCCCCGACCGCCGGCCGGGGACACCTGGTCTTCAAGTCGCCGCTGACGGGCGTCATCGGCACCTCGAATTGCGGCGGCACCTGGGCCGCCTATTTCAAGGCGGCCGGATATGACGCTCTGGTCCTGAGGGGACGGGCCGTCGAGCCGGTCTGGTTGGACATCCGACCCGGGAGGACCGATATCCTTCCGGCCCGAGACCTGTGGGGGCTCGATGTTCATCGCACGACCGAGGCTTTGGAGGCTTTCGACCCGTCGTCCGGGCCGAGCCGCGTGCTGTGCATCGGGCCGGCCGGCGAGATGCTGGTCCGGATCGCGGCGATTATGAACGACAGGAACCGGGCTTACGGCCGCGGGGGGCCGGGCGCGGTCTGGGGGTCCAAGAACCTGAAAGCCGTCCGGGTTTCGGGCGGGGAAAAGACGGCCCCGGCCGACCGGGCGCTGTTCCAGTCCGGCCGCGCCCAGGCCCTGCACCTCATGCGGGCCGCGCCCGCCACCAAGCGTCTCTTTAAAGAGATGGGGACCTCGGGGCTGCTCAACCTCATCAACCTCATCGACATGCTGCCCCGGCGGAACTTTACGAGCACGGTGCACGACGAGAAGAAGGTGGACGGCATTTCGGGCGAGTCCATCAGCCGCCGAATTCTGGAGCGCGCCGGAGCGTGCTTCGGCTGTCCCATCGCCTGCCAGCGACACACGCGGGTCGGCGAACGGAAAGGCGAAGGCCCGGAGTATGAGACCGTGGTCATGATGGGCCCCAACTGCGACATCTACGACCTCGAGACCGTCACCCGGGCCAACTACCTGTGCAACGAGCTGGGGCTGGACACCATCAGCTTCGGAGGCACGGCGGCCTGCGCCATGGAGATGTTCGAGACCGGACTGCTCACCGCCGCCGACACGGAAGGGCTGGACCTGAGGTTCGGCAACGCGGCGGTCCTCGAAAAGCTCGCGGACATGACCGCTCGGCGGCGCGGGATCGGAGACAGGCTGGCCGAGGGATCCTTCAGGCTGGCCGCTTCCGCCGGACGTCCCGATCTGTCCATGACCGTCAAGAAAATGGAAATCCCGGGCTACGACCCCCGGGCGTCCTTCACCCAGGCGCTGGGCTACATGACTTCGCCCTCGGGCGCTTGCCACCTGAGGGGCGGCTACGCCGTGTCGCTGGCCTTTTTCGGCGGAACGAAAGAGATACCGCGTTTCAGCCTGCTCCAATCACCCATCGCCATCCGCAACATGCAGAACATGGGAATCATCCAGGACAGCCTGGGCGTCTGCCGCTTCACGGGATTCGCCTTTTCCGCGGACCCCTGGGCGCGCATGATGAGCGGCGTGACGGGCATGGATTTTTCCACGGCGCGCCTCGACGAGATCGCAAACCGCACAGCCGCCCTGGAGCGCTTGTTCAACCTCAAGACCGGAGCCACGGCCGCCGACGATTTTCTGCCCGAGCGGTTCGCCCGCGTTCCCATAACGGTCGCCGGCCGGGAAAGAGTCTTGAGCCGTGCCGAGCAGGAGAGGATGCGCGCCGACTATTACCGGGCCCGCGAATGGGATGAGGAGGGGCGGCCCCGCCCGGCGCTTCTCCGGTCCCTTCACCTCGAGGAGACATAGCCATGCCGCGTGACGATTGGAAGGCCGCCGGCGAGATCCTGAAGCTTTTTCAGGCCGTAGGACGAGCCTCCTTGAAAGTGGACATCCAGGACAGCCATTCGGGCAACATGGCCGTCAAGCTCAGGGGCGAGGACGGCAGGGAGCTGATCGCCATCACCTCCACGGGCTCCCAGAAGGGCGACCTGGACGAGGGAAATATCTGTTTTCTGCCCATCACCACGACCGACTTCGGCTACTACAAGGCCTCCTCGGAGTCGGACATCCACGCCCGCATCCTCGGCCTGGAGGGCGTGGGCGCCTCGATGCATGCTCACGCCAAGGACCTGGTGGTGGCCACCCTGGACGATGAGCCCAAGCCGTCCGACCCGCGGCCCTTCATCCCGGTCGACCCCCTGGGATTTTTCCATCTCCGGGGCGAGGTCCCCGTGGACTGGGTCGAGGTCCCCAGCGGCTCGAAGGAGATGGCCGACAAGGTCCTCTCCCGGCTGGCCCGGCATCCCGCCGCCGGCGTCCAGGCCCACGGCGTGTTCACCCGCGGCCGGACGCTCCAGGAAGCGTTCTTCCACGCCTGCCTGGCCGACAACTCCGGATACATCGTGCGGCTGCTGGAAAGGTTGAAGGTCGATGTCGAGGAGTTGCGCCGCGCAATCAGGGCCGACCCCCGGGTGCAGTTCGGACCGCTGCCCGCTCCCTACTCGACGGGAGACGACGCGGTCTGCGATTTCCCCGAGGAGGAAGAGCTCATCCATGAATTCCGAAAGGCCGGGGCCCGCATCTTTGAATCCCGGCTTTCGCCCTTTCACACCGGCTCGATCTCGGTCCGGGGCGTGAGCTGCCTGCTCTACGCGCCCAAGGCCTCCATGCCCCGCGAGCTGGGCGGCCCGCTGCTCAAGGTCCCGCTCGACCCGGTGGAGGGAGATTCCGCCGACCTCAAGCGCCACAAGGCCGTTTACGCCGCGAGCGATTTTCAAACGTTGATGCATTGCTACGTTCCCGAGGCGGAGGCCCAGGCGCGCTTCATCCCGCCCGGCTCGGACCGGCCGCTCGAACGCATCACGGCCATTGATGCCGAGGGCGGATTTCTTTATCTTGTCGTGCCCGTCGTTCCGGCCTTGACCTCCGACGAGGAGCTTGTCCGGCTTCTTTTCGACTACAAGGTGGTCGTCATCCGGGGCGGGGGAGTCTGGGCGGTGGGCCACCAGTCTCTTTCCGAGGTGCTTCACCACCCGTCCTCGATCCGCGAGATCTGCCTCTACCGTCTCGGCGCCTTCGAGCGCGGGCTCGACCTCGGCCGCATGGAGCCCGAAAAAGCGAAGAGGTGGTAGCCGAAAATTGTAGATATCCGTCGATGGGATTTCGGCGGATTTTTAGACTTGTTTCCTCTTTGAATCACACAAAAAGAGAGGCAAACAGCTTCACCGTGCGAGCAAAGATGAGGGTTATGTCAAGCCGGTAAACTCGTCGCTTCCTTGCTGAACCGCGCATGGCGACTCAGCCCTGCTCATGGCGTTAATAGAATTATGCCGCCATATCCAAAAGCCGGCCTATCGACAATTTTGGGGGTTGGAGAAGTCAGCGAGGGCGGGGTTTGTTTGAAGCGGTGTCGCGGACTTAAGGGGCTCGGGATTCCCGGCTATTCGTTGACGGCGTCCTTGATTTTGCCGGCCAGGAATTCGGCAACGGCCTTCGTGTCGAACGGCCAGGCGTAGAGGAAGGAGATGCCGGGATGGCGCGCCCGCGCGCGGGCGACGGCGGCCGGGATGTCGCGCTCGGCATGCCCTCCGCCGCGGGTCATCATCGGGGTGACGACGACGACCCGGCCGGCCCCTTCGGAAACGGCGCGGTCGAACGTCTCGTCGAGGTCGGGAGCGCAGAACTCGTTGAACCCCAGGAAAACGGGCAGGCCGCAGGCTTTTTCCAGGGCGTCGGCCAGGTCGCGAGAGCCCTTCCAGAAGGGGTCATTCGTCTCGCTGCGGGGGAAGGCCCTCATCCGGGACTCGAGCTCCCGGAGCCGCGGCGAATGCCCGCCGGCGTGCGGGCGATGGTGTCCCCGCGCTTCGAGCAGGAAATACTCCTGGAGCTCCTCCCGGGGAAAATCGAGCGGCGGCGAGCCGTGCATGGCCAGGACGACGACGGTTTTCATGGGTTCACATCTCCAGCAATTCGACGGCGCCCTGGGGGTCGGGCGATGTGCCGTCGGCGCCGATGTGCTCGGCGAAATCCCGAGTGACGGGCGCCCCGCCCACGAGGACCAGGACTTCCGGGAAGCGCGATTTGACAGCCCGGGTGATGCCCTCCATGTGGAAAAGGGCTGCGCCGCCGTAGGTTGCCAGGCTGGCGCCCAAGGCTTTCAGCTCCTCCATGGAGGCGCGCTCCACTCCCCAAATATAGGGGATGGATC
>CAZFTV010000013.1:2481-17973 GCA_964521765.1 uncultured Eubacteriales bacterium | reverse complement strand
AGGAGTTTCATGTCCCGCTCGTTTCCCGGTTAAGACTTGCCGGTCAGACGGGCCGGTTCGGTGATTAAAATTTCGTCCGCGGCGTCGGTTTCCTTGAGCCGGACATGGACGATTTCGCGGCGGGAAGTAGGCAGATTCTTGCCGATGTAGTCCGCATGGATGGGGAGCTCACGGTGGCCCCGGTCGATGAACACCAGGAGCTGGATGGTGCGCGGCCGGCCGAGGTCGAACAAGCCGTCCATGGCCGCGCGGATCGTTCGGCCGGTAAAGAGAACATCGTCCACGAGAACGACATCTTTCTTGGCTACCGGGAACTGGATCCGGGCTTTGTGAACCCGGGGCTGTATTCCCTGGTTCGGGGAATCGTCGCGGTAGGGCGTGATGTCCATGACCCCCACGGGAACGTCCACCTTTTCCATTTCCTTGATCAGGCGGGAGATTCTCCTGGCCAGTTGGACGCCGCGCGTCCGGAGCCCGATGATCACCAGGTTCCTGAGGTCTCTGTTCCGCTCGATGATCTCCGTCGCCATGCGATGGAGGATGCGCTTGATCTTGGCGGCGTCCATGATGCGGGCTTTGATTTTTTGCTTGGAGGCGGCTTTTGACATTGCGTGTCCTTTGCATGAAAGTCGGCGAATTTCCTTATCAAAATGCTATATCCTTAGCAAAATGTCAAATCGCTAGGAATGGATGAAAGCATCTCCGATTACGTGATAGCGAGATTTTTGAAGCAGGGTGGCGTGGTCCAGGGCTCCCAGACGGCCGAAGCGTACGGGTTCCCTGGCACTTTCAGGGTGGGGAGCGAGGCCGGCGGAATAGGACGCAACGGATGCTCCTCCGAACGGAGATGCCCTTTTATTTAGCGCTTGAAGTATTTCTGGGCGCGCGAGACGTCACGCTGGATCGCGGCGGCCAACGCGGCCGCGCCCGAGAATTTGCGGTCGGATCGCAGCTTATTCAAAAAGAAGACAGTCATGTCCTTGCCGTAGAGCCTTCCTCTGTAAACGAGAAGATAGGTCTCCACGTGAAGGCCGGCGTCCTTCGAGGCGAAGGTCGGCCGGCGCCCGATATAGGTCAACCCGGGAAATGTTTTCGAGCCGATCACGGCCCGGCTGATGAATATTCCGGGAGGCAGGATTTCATTCTCCGGCCGGATATTGGCCGTCGGGAAGCCGAGACGGCGGCCGACCGATTGCCCCGAGACGACCCGCCCCCGAAGCTCGTAGGGCCGGCCCAAGAGCGCCCCGGCCCGGCTCACCTCTCCGGCGAAGAGGAGCTTCCGGATGAGGCTGGAGCTCACCACACGTCCGGATTTCATCACCGGAGGAACGACGCACACCTCAAACAGACCCGTGCTCAGGCTGAATCGCTCGAGGGTTTTCACCGTGCCTGTCCTTCCGCGTCCGAAATGGAAGTTCTTCCCCACGAAAACCGCTCTGGCCTTCAAGGCCTCGACCAGAACACGGTTGAGGAAGCCTGAGGGAGTCAGCGAGGAGAACCCGGCATCGAAGGGCATGACCAAAACTTCGTCGACGCCGGAGGCGCGGACGAGTTCCAGGCGCCTCTCCAGGGTCTGAATCATGAGGACCCGGCCGCGGCCCAGGACCGCTTCAGGATGAGGGGCGAACGTCAGGAGCAGCGAAACGAGGCTCCTCCGCCGGGCGTGATCGACGAGATACCCGAGGATGCGCTGGTGGCCCAGGTGGATGCCGTCGAAGTTGCCCACGGCAACCGCCCGTTGACGTCGGGACGCGGACATCGGACCGAGCCGCGTATAGACTCTCATGTGCATTCAGGACTTCAGAATCTGGGTTTTCCGGAGGTAAGCCGTGCGCAGCTGGTGGAGGCAGGATTCCAGGAATTCTTCCTCCTCGGCCGGGAGGTTTTCCCTGGTCCGGTCCTTGAGCAGCTGGAGGAGGTCGATCAGCCTTTGGGCCAGGGGCAGGTTTTCCCGGGCCGTTTTTCTTACGGGGTCTTCCATGAGGCCCAGGGAGACCAAGCCCTGTGTATAAAAAGGAAGAATCAGCGTGCTGAAATCGAGGAGGGGAAGAAATTCCTTGCGGGTTTTGTCAGGCGTTCCGTTTTCGCTCATTCTTTCCTCTTGAGATCGGAACCGGATTCGCACGTCCTTCTCTTCGCCCGGCCGGGAGGCGCCTCGCGCGCGGCCCGGAAAACGGGGCGTTTGATAATCGGAACCGTATCCGATATGCTGGGCTGTTCATTCTACAGGCGTTGCCGCTGAATTTCAAGGAGGTCGGGAGACGGGCGGGCGCCGCAACGTCCCGAAGACGATACGATAAGGATTAGGCCGGCGACCGGGAGGAGGCGGGAATGAGCGGTCACCAACGGGCAGGAGAAGAGTTCGCGCGCCTGGCGGAAATTCTTGCCGCCCTGAGGGGCGAGAACGGATGTCCCTGGGACAAGGAGCAGGACGAGACGACCATTCTGAGCTTTCTCCTTGAAGAAGCCTATGAAGCCGTCGAGGCCGTGCGGTCGGGAAAGGCTGAGTCGGTCTGCGAGGAGCTGGGCGACGTCCTCATGGAGGTCGTCTTCCTCGCCCGCATCTACGAGGAGAAGGGCGCCTTCCGGCTTTCCGAAGCCGTGGAGGGCATCAACCGCAAGATGATCGCCCGGCATCCCCATGTCTTCGGACCGGAGCGCCTGGAGACGTCCCGGGAGGTTCTGGGAGCCTGGCACAGGCAAAAGCGGGAGGAGAAACAACATGAATCCCTCTTGGGCGGGATGCCGCGAAGCCTGCCTGCCCTGGCCGCCGCGTTTCAAATCGGACAGAGGGCTTCCTCGGTGAATTTCGATTGGCCGGGAACGGAGGGCACTCTGGCCAAGCTCCGCGAGGAGACCGAGGAGCTGGCCCGGGCCCTGGATTCCGGGGACGGGGAAGACGTCGTCCACGAGGTCGGAGACCTGCTCCTCGCCGCGGCCAATGTCTCCCGGAAGGCGGGGGTCGACCCCGAGCTGGCTCTGCTTCAGGCCAACAGCCGTTTCCGGGCCCGCTTCGCTTTCATGGAAAGGCGGCTCGGGGAGGAGGGGAGGGATATCGCTTCGACGACGCCCGAGGAGTTGGAAGCGCTCTGGGAAGAAGCCAAATCCCGGACGCCCGGCCGTTGACGAGGAAGCCGCGACTCAGGCCGCGCCGCGCGCCGCCTTGCGCTGAACGAGGCTGGCCTTGATGAAGGCGTCGAGGTCGCCGTCCATCACGGACTCCACGTCCGACGTCTCGACCTTCGTGCGCAGGTCCTTGGCCAGGCGGTAGGGGTGGAGGACGTAGGACCGGATCTGGTTGCCCCAGGCGATATCCGACTTGGCGTCTTCGATTTTCTCGATTTTCTCCATCTTCTTCTTGCGCTCGAGCTCGTACAGCCGGGCCAGGAGAACCTTCATGGCCGAGGCCTTGTTCTTGTGCTGTGACCGCTCGTTCTGGCACTGGACGACGATGCCGGTCGCCAGGTGGGTGATGCGAACGGCCGAGTCGGTGACGTTGACGTGCTGTCCGCCGCGGCCCCCGGCGCGGTAGGTGTCGATGCGTATTTCCTCGGGGGAGACGGCGATCTCGATCTCTTCGTCCACCTCGGGGTAGGCGAAAACAGCGGCGAAAGAGGTGTGGCGGCGTTTGTTCGAATCGAAGGGGGAGATGCGGACGAGGCGGTGGACGCCGGATTCCTGGCTGAGATTTCCGAAGGCGAACTCCCCCTCGATGCGGACCGTGGCGCTTTTCAAGCCCGCTTCTTCGCCGGGCAGCATATCCAGCACTTCGGTCTTGTAGCCTTTCCGCTCGGCGTAGCGCAGGTACATGCGCAGCAGCATCTGGGCCCAGTCCTGGGATTCCGTGCCCCCCGCGCCGGGGTGGACGGTCAGGATGACGTTGCGCGCATCATCCTCCTCGTCGTAGAGGGTCTGCATCTCGGCTTCGCTCAGACGCCGCTCGAGGTCGCCCAGGGCCTGAGCCGCTTCGGCCGTGACCTCCTCGCCCTCGCCGGCCAACTCCAGGAGGACGTCGAGCTCCTGCTTTTTCTGGTCCAGCTGAGCGAAAAGCTTCAGTTCCTTGTCCAGCTTCTTTTTGCGCTGCTGCAGAGACTGCGAGGCTTTGGGGTTTTTCCACGTCTCCGGCAGGGCGAGCTGCCGGGCGATGTCTTCGGCTTCCGCTTTTTTCGCCGCCAGGTCAAAGAAAACCCCGGACTTCCAGGTACTTCTGGAAGGCGGCGTTCTGGCGGGGTTCCAGGTCAGTAAATTCCCTGTCGGTATTTTTTTCTTTGTTGGTCATGTTGTCCAAGAAAAAAACTCAGGATGAGGAAGCCCAGGGTCAAAATCAAGCTGAAGAAAGAGAAGACGTCTCCGAAACGGGAGTAGAACGTCAATCGGGACGAGGGCGTGACGAAGTCGGTCAGGTAGGTCCGGGTCATGATCTCGGACTTCTGCTTGACCCGACCCCAGGGGTCGATGAAGCCGCTGATGCCGGTCGTGGCCGCGCGAAGAACGAAGCGCCTGTTCTCCACGGCTCGGAAAACAGCGATGCTGAAATGCTGGTACGGCGCGGAGCTCGTCCCATACCAGCCGTCGTTGGTTATGGTCGCAAGAAAGTGAGCCCCCTTCCTGACAAATTGGCGGACCAGGTTGGGGAAGATGATTTCATAACAAATGGGCGAGCCGAAGCTCAGGTTCTGGAAACTGTGGAGCGTGGGCAAACCGCCCGGAGTGAACTCGCTGACGGCCTGAGTCATCCGCCGGACAAAGCCGAAGACAACGGGATAGGGGATGTATTCGCCGAAGGGCACAAGATGCATTTTGTGATACTCGGTCCAGGTCTTGTCGGGCTGGATCGCAAGGGCGGCGACGAATCGTTCGGTCCCTTCGCCGCCGCGGGCGACTTCGACCGTGCCCAGAAGCAGGGTTCGGCCCGACTTGCGGACGTAGGACAGGAGCTGGTTCTTCAACCTCTGGTCGAGAGGATCTTCGCAGGAGAAGCACACGGGGACCGTGAATTCCGGCCAGATGATGAGCTCCGCCCCCTCGCCCGCCGCCCGGCGGGTGAGGTCCAGGTGCTGCTCGAAGTGCGACGTGATTTCCGAGGGCTGGGCCTGGCTCTGGAGAATGTCGGAGGAGACGTTGCCCTGGATGACGGCCGCCCGGAAGGCGCCCTCTCCGGGATCCGGGCTGCCCATCCACAAGGCTCCCCCGAGATGGAAAACAGCCAGGACGCCCAGGCCGATGAAAAAGGGAAGCCGTTTCTTCCGAGTCAGGGAATACACGAACGAGCCCTGGAACAGGACGAGGACCCAGGAAACTCCGTAGACACCCGTGAAGGCCGCCACCTGAATCAGCCACAGGTTGGACGATTGGCTGTAGCCCAAAAGCCCCCAGGGAAACCCGGTGAGGACATGAGTCAGGCCGAGCTCCTGAGCCACCCAGATGAAGGGGGCCAGGATGAAACAAGCGGCCGGCCAGAGAGCGGAGATCTTTGAAAGAATGAGGCAGAAAAGCCCCCAAAAGAGAGCCAGGACAAGCACCAGAGCGAGAACCGCCAAAAGGCTGAGTCCGCCGGACAGGCCTCCGTAGTGGGCCGGGACGTCCGGAATCCAGTTGAGCAGCAGGCCGTAGAAAGCGAGTCCGGCCACGAGTCCCATTCTGAACGCTCTCCAGGGCCGGCTACGGGTCACGACGAACAACAGCGGGATGAGGGCGACCCAAGCCAGGAAAGAAACGTTGTGCTTGGGAAAGGCCAGGGCCGTCAGAAGCCCGCTGGCCAGAGCCAAGCCGAAGTCCCGGAGCGTTCTCATGTATTGCGCCCTTGTTTTATCGGGGAGGGTAATAAAAATCACCCGGTTTTTTATCTAGGGCCGCGGCCAGCCGTTCTCCGGCCCTGTTCCGCTCTTCCTCGGTCTTGTATCCTCCCACCCGGACGCGGTAATAAGGCGTCCTGTCGCCGGCCAGGGGGTCGAGGACATAAACGGAAAAGCCGAGCTTCCTGATGGTTTCAGCCAGCCGGGCGGCTTCCGTTTTCTGCGTGACTGCTGCGACCTGAATGTAGAGAAGGTTGGCCGCCGGCGGCCCAGCCGCCGGGACGGGCCTGGCCGCCGTGGTTTTGTTTGCCGCAGGGGGAGCCGCTTCGGTTTTGGCGGCCGGCTTGGTTTTTGGGGACGCCTTGGCATCCTGGCCCGTTTTTTCGCGCGTCTGGAAGGACGCCAATTCCTTCTGGATTTCGGAGGGCGCGGAGGCGTCTGGCTTCTCGGGCCCGGCGTCAGCCGGAGCTTTGACTTTCGGCTTGACAACCTCCGTGGCCGGACCGGCGGTCGACTCCAGTCCCAGGGCCAGGCGGGCTTGTTTTTTGCCCACCGATACGCCCAGGACGAAGATGAACGCCCCCAGGGCGATGACCAGGACGAAGACGATGATCAATTGCATCCTGGTGAATTGAAGCTCGCGGACCTCTTTGGTGTTGCTCATGGGCGCCTCACTTCTTTTTTTCCGTGCTGTGGGTAAAGGCTTTCAACAGCTCCAGGGGAAGGGGAAAGATGATCGTGGAGTTTTTCTCCGTGGCCACCTCGGCCAGAGTTCCCAGGAAGCGCAGCTGGAGGGCCTGCGGGTTCTGGGAGATGATGTCCGCGGCCTTGACCAGTTTGTCGGCGGCCTGAAACTCGCCCTCGGCGTGGATGACTTTGGCCCGACGTTCGCGCTCCGCTTCCGCCTGCCGGGCGATGGCGCGGACCATGTTCTCCGGCAGGTCGACCTGTTTCATCTCCACGAGCTGAACCTTGATCCCCCAGGGGTCGGTATGCTTGTCGATAATCTCCTGCAGCTGGATGTTGAGCTTTTCACGTTCGGAGAGCAGATCATCAAGTTCGACCTCTCCCAGGACGCTGCGCAGCGTCGTCTGGGCGAGCTGGGACGTGGCATAGAGATAATCCTGGACTTCGATGATGGCTTTCTGGGGCTCCAGGACCCGGAAGTAGACCACGGCGTTGACCTTGACCGAGACGTTGTCCTTGGTGATCACGTCCTGGGGCGGAATGTCCATGGTCACCAGCCTGAGACTGACGCGGATCATGCGATCGATGGGCGAGAAGACGAGGATCAATCCGGGTCCCTTGGGTTGGGGAAGAACCCGGCCCAGGCGGAAAATGACTCCCCGCTCGTATTCCCGCAGGACTTTAATGGAGTTCAAGAGGTAGAGAACGATGATTCCGACGACGACCCAGACGGGATAAAGCATCATAGCCTCCTTCTTGAGCGGCGGCCGAGCGCGCCGTCCGCCCTCTTCGAGGGCCGGGCATCCGTGACGGTCATGCCCGCTCCTTTTTCCGGCCGACCCGGACGGTCATATTGTCCAGGAGGCCGGTGATGACGATTTGAGAGCCGCGCGGGATCGGCTCTTCCGCCCTCGCGCGCCAGTACTCTCCGTGGGCGAAGACCCGGCCCTCGGGATTGAGGTCGGTCAAGGCCGTCCCCGTCTCGCCCACGAGCCCTTCGCGTCCCGTGTGGACGCGCCCCCGGTGCGTCCGCACGACCAGCCAAACGAGGAAAATGAAAATGAGGGCGACGGCCAGGGCCACGGGAATGATGAAGCGCAGCCCGGGGCGGAGCTCGGGGATGGGCGAATCGATGAGCATGACGGAGCCGATGACCATGGCCAGGACGCCTCCCGCCGACAACAGGCCGTAACTGTGGACCTTGACTTCCAGAAGGAACAGCCCGACGGCTAACAGGATTAGGATCAACCCCACATAGTTGATGGGCAGGATTTGGAAGGAGAAGACGGCCAGCAGGAGCGAGATGCCGCCCATCACTCCGGGCAGGATCGCCCCGGGGTTGGAGAACTCGAAGTACAACCCCAGCAGGCCGATCATCAGCAGAAGGTAAGCCAGGTTGGGGTTGGAGATGGTGAGCAGGAATTTCTGGCGGCCGGTCATGGCCACCATCTTGACCTCCAGGCCGGCGAGCCGAAGCACCTCTTCCCTCCCGTCGAAACGCCGGACGGCTCTGCCCTCCAAGCGGCCGAGGAGTTCGGGGATGTCCTTGGCCACGAAATCGATCAACCCTCCGGAGAGAGCCTCGGTCTCGGTGTAGGACTGGCTTTGAGTCACGGCCTCCTCCGCCAGGCGGACGCTGCGGCCGCGCTTTTCAGCCAGCGTCTTGGCGAAGGCGGCGGCGTCCCGGGTGATCTTTTCGGACATGATGTCGTCCGTTCCCTGGCCGGTGACGGAGACTCCAACGGGATGGGCCGCGCCGGTGCTCGTGCCGGGAGCCATGATGAACAGGTCGCCGGCCAGGCCGATGAGAAAGCCGGCTGAAGCGGCCCGGCCTCCCGAGGGGCTGACATAGACAGCCACGGGGACGTCGGACCGGAGAAGGCGCTCTATGATCTCCCTCATGGAGGTGTCCAAGCCGCCGGGAGTGTTGAGGACGATAATGAATAGAGTAGCCCCCTCGGCCTCGGCCCGGTCCAGGCTGCGGCGGATATACTCCGAGGTGACGGGATGTATGGCCGCGTCCACGGTGACCGTCCAGACCGAGGCTTCCAGACAGAGGGGCGCCAGCACAAGGAATAGAAAGGATGTCAGGCGCTTGCTCACTCTGAAATCATTATAGGGGCGGGGATGAGGCCAAGTCAACTTGGAGGGGAAGCTCGTACGCTTAGGCCGTCGGGGGGCCCGGGCTGCGCCACCCCGCTTCACCTCCCGCTATGGATCACGCAAAAGGAGACGCTCCGTCAGCTTAACTCGACTTGACATTTTCGGGGCATTAAATTAAACAATAGGGACTCATGGAAAAACGCATGATTAAAAATGATATTGCCCTGGCCATCGAAAAGAGTTCGGCGTTCAACGGGGCGAAATCCCTGGTCATCGTAGAAAGGATCCTCGAGGAGCTCAAGGCCGCCCTGGGCCGCGGGGAGAAAATCGAGATCCGGGGCTTCGGCAGTTTCCGGATCGTCAATAAGAAAACGGGGTTCGGCCGCGACATCCGTCGTCAGAAACAAATCAGGATCTCCGAGGGAAAAAGGATCAAGTTCCGTTGCGGCCAGGAATTGAAGCACGTCTCCGACGCCTCCTGAGACAAGGATGACGCCTCGAGCGTCGGCGCATGCCGCCGTGGGGCTTGCCGGGACAACCGGGACCGCCGGCCCCGGCCGCGATGACAGCCGATAAAAAGGGAGGTCCCAGGATGAACTCTAAGATGTCACGGCCTCTTTCTCCGGCCGGGCTGAAAACATATTCGCTAAAGTCCCGGAAAAGCAAGGTCGACATACGAAGCTTCGGCCGTTGCGCGCCTTCCTCGCCGGCCTTTAGAGGTTTGGTCAACAGCCTGCCGGACATCCTGGCGGGGCGGGATTTCAAGGAGTTGCTGGACCGGTGGCAGCGGGCCCGCCGGAAGGGGAGGGGAGTGATCTTCGGACTGGGGGCCCATGTCATCAAGGTCGGGCTGAACCCGGTTCTCATCGACCTGATGAAGCGCGGCTGGATTACGAGCTTGGCCATGAACGGCGCGGGGATCATTCACGACTTCGAGGTCGCGTTCTGCGGCCGGACGTCGGAGGAGGTGGCCGACCAGTTGCGCGGCGGGCATTTCGGCATGGCCCGCGAGACGGGCGAGCTGCTGAGCCGGGCCATCACCGAGGCGGCCGAGCAGGACATCGGGCTCGGGGCGGCCGTGGGACGCATGATCGCTTCCTCGCGCTGGCCGTACCGCTCCCTGAGCCTCCTCGGGACCGCCCATCGTCTGGGGCTGCCGGTCACGGTGCATGTGGCCATCGGCACGGACATCATCCATTTTCACCCCTCGATGAGCGGACGCGACCTGGGCCAGGCGTCGCTTACGGACTTTTTCCGGCTGTGTTCCGAGCTGCGGCGGCTCAACGGAGGCGGGCTGTTCATCAACTGCGGGTCGGCCGTCGTGCTGCCCGAGGTCTTTCTCAAGGCCGTAACGTTCGTCCGCAATCATGGGTTCCCCCTGGAGGGGCTGGTCACGGCCGTTTTCGACTTTTGCCACCATTACCGGCCTTGGCAGAACGTCGTCCTCAGGCCTGTCGGTGAGCGGGGGAAGGGGTTTTATTTTGTGGGGCATCATGAGCTCATGATCCCCCTGCTGGCCGCAGGCTTGAAATCCCTCCCCTCCGGGAAGGCTTAACCGCGGTTTCCGCCTCGCCGCTCTTTCTCCTCATAATCGAGGACGAGCCGACGGAAAAGAACGTCTGTGAGCTTCTCCGTTTCGACCTTCGAACCCGAGGAGTCGATCAGGTAATCAGCGCGGCTTTTTTTTGCCTCGACCGGCATCTGAGCCCGGATCTTTCTTCGGGCTTCATCCCGGCTGATGCCGTCGCGGGCCATGAGGCGCTCCTCCTGGATTTCCGGTAGGCAGAAGACGACGATAACCTTGTCGTAGAACGAAACGAACCCGGACTCGATGGTCAGGGCCGCCTCGGAGATGAAGATCTTGTGACGGCCTTCCTTCTCCAGGCGTTCGACGGCTTCTCTTTTCTTTTTCATGACCAAGGGGTGGATGACTGAGTTTAAAAAAAGGCGTTCCTTTTCTTCGGAGAAAACGACGGCTCCCAATCTCCGGCGATCGATCGTCCTGTCGGCGTTGAGGATGCCCGCTCCGAAATGGTCGACCAGAGACTTCCAGGCCGGGCTCCCGGGGGCCACGACTTCGTGGGCCGTCGTATCGGCGGAATGGACGGCGCATCCCCGTTCGCGGAGGAAACCGGCCACCACCGATTTGCCGGAGGCGATTCCCCCCGTCAGGGCTACGATGAGCATGGAACTCGGTTGTTTCTCTAGTCCGAGCCGTCGAAGGGCATCAGTTTGAAATCTTTTTGGAAACGGACGGCGACGCCATGTCGCTTTCCTTTCCTGGCGGCTTCTTCCAGGCGGACGGTGATGCCGCCCAGGCGAAGCTTCAGCTTCCGTCCCTCGACCGCCCCTTCGGGGATGTCGATGATGATATTGATCTTGGATCCCACGGAAACGCCCGAATCGAGGCAGAAGAACGCACCCCGGCTGCTTATGTTTTCAACGGTGGCCTCTTCCTGGAATGACGACCCCCAGGGCAATGTTCCCTCCACCCGCGCCGGCAAGGGCAGGGTGAACCGCCACTCCCGACGCCGTTCGGCCGCACGCCGGCCCCGGCCGCGCTTGCCGGCCTTATTGGCCTTAGCGGTTTTAGTTTTTTTTCTGCCTTTGTTAGCCATGGCAGTTTGATTCACCGCGGGACACCGGTCAGAACAGGGCCGAATTTATGGCATAAAGCGCCAGCTGCAGACGGCTGTGCGTATCGAGCTTGGCGTAAATGCTCTTGATGTGGGATCGGACCGTGTTCTTGCTGATGAACAGCATCTCGGCGATTTCGTCGTTGCTCTTGCCCTGGCCGATGAGGCGCAGGACCTGGAATTCGGTGGGGGTCAGCTGGTCGAGGGTTTTCTCCCTCATGTCCCGGCCGACCACGGAGATGATCCGGTCCATGATGCTGCTCATCTTGTCCCGGGGGAGCCAGATTTCGCCCCGGTCCACGACTCTCACCGCTTCGGCCAGCTGGCCGGCGTTGTCGTTCAGGTCGAAATATCCACGGGCTCCGGAGTTGATGAGGGAGACGATCTCCTCATGGCTCGGGATATTGCCCATCAAGAGCAGGCGGGACTTGCCCGAGGCGGTCGCCACGTCCTGAATGGCCTTGCAGATTTCCCTGATGTTGAGCAGGGGCTCGCTGCCGAAGAAGAGGACGACCTGGGGGTGGGTCCGCTTGACGGCTTCGATGAAGGATTCGACGGTGTTTTTCTCGATGTCGGAGATCTCGATGTCCCGGCTGGAATCCATGGCCTTGAGGATGCCCGAGAGAATGATCTCCGACGGGCAATAGAGGACGATTTTAATCTTTCGGGGGGGAGACGCGGGAGCGGGCTTCTTGACGACCCGCTTCTTCCCTTTACCTTTCGGCATGATGAAGGCACAGCCTTTTCGTCATTCTAGAACACCATTCCGCCCGATGTCAAACTCTTTATGGCCTCGGCAGAAGACGGATTTCACCCCCCGGCTGACCCCCCGGCGCGGGAGGGGGAGATCCGCATCCGGGCGGGAGAGAGAACCGGCCGGGGGAGGATCCCCGGGGCTAGTTGTGCGTCTGGCAAGTATCTTGGCCTTTAGGAGAATACTGGAGAGACGCACAACCGCCGGGGAGTTTGAGGGGGGGGCGGCGCGGCCCCCTTCAGGGGGGTCAGCGGAGCGGAGCAAAGCGCCGAGGGGGAGAGCTTGACTTAGGCGAGGAAAATTTGAGACGGGACGCTAGGAACCGGATGTTTCCGGGGTGATGATATAGCGGCTTTCGAACCTGATGCTCACCTTTTTACGAGCGTTTTGACGGTCGTCGAGCTCGATGGCCACCACCCGGCCCTTGATGACCAGCTTCAAGTTCTGGTCATCGGCCAATTTCTTGGGCAGGTCGATTATGAGCTTGACCTTAGTACCGATAGCTACGGGGCTTTTCAGGCGGAAAGTGGACCCCTGGTGATTGATGAAGGACAGGACGGTATCCTCCCTGAAAGCGCGGCCCGCCTGGTCCAACCCCTCCACCTGGGTGGGGAGGGGGAACGTGAACCCTTGCTCTTTATTTTGTGTTTTATATAATGCTTCCAAGTTGGGCTTCGACATAGGCCTTTCCCGATTTTCGAGGCATAAAATGCCACGAGGACGGGCAAGGGTCAATCACCCCTTAGGATGAAATCAGGGGTGATATTTCCTTACTCTCCCTTCACCTTTTCGTATCAACTTCCCTGCTCGCCCCACCGAACCCCCATCCGGCTGAGGCGTTGAAAAACCGGCGGCGGGCGCCGCGGGCGAAGAAGGCGACGGTCAAACGCCCCGGGGTCGCGCATATGGCTCATATGGCTTTCTTGACAAAGCGGGGCCCCCCATCTAGAATGAGCCAGAATTCGACGCGCGGAGATCATCGTGGCCGAGGAAGAACGTCTGGTCAAACAGGTCAGCCCGAAGAGCGAAGATTTTTCCAAGTGGTACCTGGAGATCATCCGCAAAACGGAGATGGCCGACTATGCTCCCATGAAGGGCATGATGGTCATCCGTCCATACGGATATGCCGTCTGGGAGAACATCCAGCGGCTGCTCGACCGCCGGCTCAAAGCGGCGGGCCATGTCAACGCCTACTTCCCCCTCTTCATCCCCGAGAGCTTCCTGCAGAAGGAAATGGCCCATGTCGAGGGCTTCGCGCCCGAGGTGGCCTGGGTGACCCAGGGGGGCAGGGACGAGCTCGAGGAACGGCTGGCCGTCCGGCCGACCTCGGAGGCCATCATCGGCAGCATGTACGCCAAGTGGATCAAGTCCTACAGGGACCTGCCCGTCCTCATCAACCAATGGGCCAACATCGTCCGCTGGGAAAAGGTCACGCGGCCCTTCCTCAGGACCACGGAGTTCCTCTGGCAGGAGGGCCACACGGCGCATGCCACGGAGGAGGAAGCCCGGAAGGAAACACTCGACATTCTGGACATCTACCGGGAATTCGTGGAGACCGAGCTGGCCGTCCCGACGATCCGGGGGCGAAAGACCGAATGGGATAAATTCGCCGGCGCCGTGGAAACGTACTCCCTGGAAGCCCTGATGGCGGACGGCAAGGCTCTGCAGATGGGGACTTCCCACCATCTCGGCCAGAATTTCTCGAAGGTCTTCAACATCCGCTTCGAGGACCGAAACCAAGCTTTGCAGTTTGTCTGGCAGACATCCTGGGGAGTCTCCACAAGGTTGATCGGCTCGGTGGTCATGGTCCACGGCGATGATTCCGGCCTCAGGATCCCCCCCGCTGTGGCGCCCGTCCAGGTTGTGATCGTGCCCATTTCCATGGGGAACTGGAAGGAAACCGTCCTGCCCGTAGCCAAGAAAATCGAGGACGACCTCCGCCGGGCGGGAGTCCGCGTAACGCTCGATGACCGCGAGGAGTTCACTCCGGGCTGGAAATTTTCCGACTGGGAGATGCGCGGCGTGCCCCTGAGGCTCGAGGTCGGGCCGCGAGACATCAAGGAGCATAAGGCCGTCGCCGTGAGACGGGATGTCCGGGGCAAGGCGTCGCTCCCCCTGGCCGGCCTCTCCGAGTCCGTGAACCGTCTCCTCGCCGAGATCCAGTCCGGCCTCCTCGAGCAGGCCCGCGATTTTCTCCGGGACAACACCCGCGTCACCGACGACTACGGGGAATTCAAGCGATTGATCGATGAGCGGCGAGGATTCATCCTTTCTCCCTGGTGCGGCGCCCGGGAATGCGAGGAAAAGGTGAAGCAGGAAACCGCGGCAAGCATCAGGGTTTTGCCCCTCGATACGGACCGGGGGCCGGGAGGAGTGTGCCTGGCCTGCGGCCGGAAATCGGAGTCCCGGGCGTTCTTCGCCCGGGCTTATTGAGAGTCAGAGTTCGGAAATCCGGACGCGTCGCCGCTGGAGAGCATGAAAGACCGCTTCGCCGGCTTGAGGCTGAAGATGGTCGAAAATCAGATCGCTTCCCGGGGCGTCAAAGACCGACGCCTCCTGGAGGTCCTTCGTCGCCTGCCGAGGCATCTGTTCGTGCCGGAGGACCGCCGGCCGGAGGCCTACGAGGACGAGCCGCTGTCGATCGGAGAAGGCCAGACTATTTCCCAGCCGTACATCGTCGCATTCATGACCGAGGCCTTGAATCTACATGGTCCGGAGAGAATTCTGGAGATCGGCACCGGTTCGGGGTACCAGACGGCCGTCCTGGCCGAACTGGCCGCTGAAGTTTTCAGCGTGGAGGTCCTGGAGGCTTTGTCCCGCCGCGCCCGGAACGTCTTGGCCGGTCTGGGCTATGAAAACATCCGGTTCAAGGTCGGCGACGGACATCAGGGTTGGGCGGAGTCCGCTCCCTACGACGGCATCATTGTCACCGCCGCCGCGGATGAGGTTCCGGCCGCTCTTCCCCGCCAGCTCAAGGACGGCGGACGGATGATCCTGCCCGTGGGAACGGCCACGCAGGAGCTCGTCCTGGTCGTCCGTGAGGGAGAGGTCTTCCATCGCTCGGAGCTCCTGCCCGTGAGGTTCGTTCCCCTGGTGACCGTCCACTAATCCCCGTCTCTTATCGCCGGCTTTGCCTGAATCCAAGAACGCCCCTGTCGTCGCGCGGGTTCGGACGCCTCCAAAATCGCGGTCGGTTTTCCATTCGCAGCTTTCCATTGGGCCGGGAGTCCAAGATTCCCTAAGGACGGAGAGGCGTGATATAATCATCGCCGAAAAGGATGGCCGCGAAGAATCGTGCGCCAGAAAGGCTCTCAGCAAGGGTGATGGCTGTGATTTTAAGGCGGGGATTTCTTTTGTTTCCGAGAATGCCGATGCTGCTTTTGGTCGCGGGAGGCTTCCTGCTCGCGAACGGGCCGAGGCCTTCGGTCAAGGTCTTTTTCCCGAACGGGAGCTCGGTCACGGTCGAGCTGGCCGTGACCGACGCAGAACGGCAGCTGGGCTTGATGCACCGGCCCCG
>CAZFTV010000013.1:0-2463 GCA_964521765.1 uncultured Eubacteriales bacterium | reverse complement strand
ACTCCGACCAGGGCATGCTCTTTGTTTTCGAGGAAGAGGATCTGCACTCTTTCTGGATGAAGAACATGCGGTTCTCGATCGATATTCTCTGGCTCGACAAGGACCGCAGGATCGTCCATATCACCCCGCGGCTCCCCCCTTGTCTCAGGGACCCATGCCCTTCCTATCCTACGCCGCTCCCGGTGAAGTTCGTGCTCGAGCTCAAGTGCGGGGAGGCCGAAGCCCGGAGTATCAAGCTCTACGACCGGCTTGAGTTCATCCTGCCCAAGGGTCTCCGCTGACCCCCACCCAAAAGGAGATGCTTTCTCCGGCGGAAAGTTTTTTGACATGAGAGCGCCGAGGGTCTTATAATATCGCCGATTTTCTCAGAGAAATGAGGCCAAGTCGGACATGTCCAAGGAAAACTTCATCGAGCTCGTGCAGAGCCGCATCCTTCTCTGCGACGGCGGCATGGGCACGCAATTCTACAACAAGGGCATCTTTCTCCAGACCTGCTTCGACGAGCTCAACCTTGTCCAACCCGAACTGGTCAAGGAAGTCCACCGGGATTACCTGCGCTGCGGCGTGGACATTATCGAGACCAACACCTTCGCCGCCAACCGCTTCAAGCTGAAGAAGTTCGGACTGGATGACAAGGTCGAGGCCATCAACCGGGCCGGCGTCCTCCTGGCCAAGGAGGAAGCGGGCGACACCACGTTTGTCGCGGGCTCGATCGGACCCCTGGGCTTGAAGATCGAGCCCTGGGGGCCGACGTCCGTCGAGGAGGCCGAGGCGGCTTTCCGAGAGCAGGCATCCGCTCTGGCCGAGGCCGGGGTCAATCTGTTCATCCTGGAGACGTTTTCGGACATCAACGAGATCCACCAGGCTCTCAAAGCCGTGAGGGCTGCGGCGGACCTTCCGGTCGTGGCGCAGATGACGATCGGCGAGGACGGAAACAGCCTGTACGGGACGACGCCCGAGGTGTTCACCCGCATGCTCGAGGAGTGGGGAGCCCACGTCGTCGGCCTCAACTGCAGCGTCGGCCCGGCCCTCATGCTGCAAAGCATCGAGCGCATGGCGCAAATCACCAGATTGCCCCTCTCGGCCATGCCCAACGCCGGCATGCCCCGCGAAGTCGAAGGCCGGAACATCTACCTTTGCTCGCCGGAATATATGGCCGAATTCGCGAAAAGATTCATCCAGAGCGGGGTCAAGGTCCTGGGCGGCTGCTGCGGCACGGCTCCGACCCACATCAAGGCCATGCGCGGGGCAATCCGCGCCCTCCAGCCTCCGGAACGCCGCTCGGTGGCCGTGATTCTTCCCCGCGAGGAGGAACCGGCGTCGGCCGTCCCCTGCCGGGATAAATCCGCCCTCGGCCTGAAGCTGGATGAGGGGCAGTTCATCGTCAGCGTGGAGGTCGTCCCGCCGCGGGGACACAATCCCTCCCAGGCGGTCGAAACGGTCCGCAAGCTCAAAGAACACGGCGTGGACTGCGTCAACATACCCGACGGGCCCCGGGCCAGCGCCCGCATGAGCTCCCAGGCCCTGGCCTTCATTTTGGCGCAGAGAACGGGAGCGGAAGTCCTTCTCCATTACACCTGCCGCGACCGGAACCTGCTCGGCATGCAATCCGACCTTCTGGGCATCCATGCCCACGGCGTGCGCAACCTTCTGATCATCACCGGAGACCCGCCCAAGTTGGGCGATTATCCCGACGCCACGGCCGTTTTCGATGTCGACTCCATCGGTTTGACCAATATGGTCAGCACTTTGAACCGGGGCTTGGACATCGGGGGAAAGCGCCTGGAGACGCCGACGGCTTTTCTCGTGGGCGTGGGCGTCAATCCGGGCGCGGTTCATGCGGACTATGAGCTCTCGCGGTTCCGCTGGAAAGTGGAAGCCGGCGCCGAGTTTTGCGTCACTCAGCCGGTCTTCGATGTGCGGATCCTGGAGAATTTCCTGAAGCGGGTCGAGGGCTGGGGGATCCCCGTCCTGGCCGGCATCTGGCCCCTGTTCAGCTTGAGGAACGCCGAGTTCATGCACAACGAGGTCCCCGGCGCTCTCATCCCCGAGGAGATCATGAACCGCATGAGGCGGGCGCAGGACGTAAGCCCCGAACATGCCCGCCGGGAGGGCGTTCAGATCGCCCGTGAAGTCCTGATCAGGGTCAAAGGCATGGTCCAGGGCGTTCAGGTCTCCCCCCCGCTGGGGCGGTATGACCTGGCGCTCGAAGTCCTCGAGGACTGAAAGTGACGGTCAGCCTCGTCCGGAGGGCTGGGAAGGCTTGATCAGCCGTTCGAGCTCGCCGGCGGCGGAGGAGGAGGGTTGTTTCCCGGCCAACAGTTTTTGCAGGCGTTGATACTCGGTCTTCATGATTTTCCGCGCGCCGGCGTCGGTCAGGACCCGCAGGGCTTCGCGACAGACTTCGGCCGGGGTGAACCGGCCCTGGATGAGCTCGGGCACGACATCGCGGCCGGCCAGGAT
>CAZFTV010000012.1:10505-18849 GCA_964521765.1 uncultured Eubacteriales bacterium | reverse complement strand
GCCCGAGTTCCCGGGATTGATCGAGGCGTCCGTTTGGATCATGTCGCGGATGGTGACCCCGCCCGCGCCCGGCATGTTCCGACCCAGGGCGCTGACAATGCCCGTGGTGACCGTATGGTCGAACCCGAAGGGGTTGCCGATGGCGATGACCTTCTGGCCGACCTGGAGGTCCCGGGAGGTGCCGATGGACAGGGGGAAGAGGCCCGCCAGGTCCCCGTCGATCCGGAGGACCGCGATGTCCTTATTGGGTTCGCGGCCGACGAGCCGGGCCCGCCTCTGTTCGCCGCCCGGCAGGGCGACGTTGAAGATGTCGCCGTCCTCGATGACGTGGAAGTTCGTGACGATGTGGCCCCGGTCGTCCCAGACGAACCCGGAACCGGAGCCGCGGGGCACGGCCTCTTCGCTGGAGAAGAAAAAGTCGCGGACGAGCTGGATATTGGTGACATAGACGACCGAAAGCTTGGTGCGCTTGACGATGTCGATGGTGTTGCGTTCGTCCTCGATGAGAGCCGCCCGAGAGGGGATCTGGACGGCCGGGTCCGTCTCGGGTGAATCCAGGCCCGCCGGCGCTTCGGCAGGCGGCGCCGCTGCGGCCGGCGCCCGGGGTTCCGGCGCTTCGGCCCCGCAGGCCGAGAGCAGGCCGGGGGCGAAAAGCAATAGGACCAGGGCGATATGTGGAAGATGTTTCATTGTCTTCATTCCGGTCTTCTTTCCGGCCGCCCGGCGTTTTCGACCGGGAGGCCTTCGCCCTCTTACTTTATCGGGGCGGCGGGCCTATTTCAAGCGTGTGATCCCCTCCGGTCCCGGGCGGCCGCGAGCCAGAAGAGGACGTCCGGGCCCAGGAAATCGAACGGCTAAGAAAACGCGATGGAGATAACGCCGGCCGCGACGCAGTATAGGGAAAAGAAGATCAGCCGGCCCCGCCGGACGAGGGCGACCATCAGGCGGCAGGCGAAGAGGCCGGTGACGAAGGCCGCGAGAAAACCTGCAAGCAGCGGACCGGCGGTTACGGAGGCTTCAGCGAAGCCGCCTCGAGGAGATTGGCCCCGGCGATGGGAACGACCGACATCAGGAAGGCAAAACGGGGAAGTTCTTCTCTCCGGACGCCGGCGAGAAGGCCGGAGGAGATGACCGCGCCCGACCTCGATATTCCCGGCAGGACGGCCACGGCCTGGGCCGCGCCCATGAGCAGCGCATCCCCGTTGGTGATGTCCCGGCGGCCGGGCTTCCTGAAATGAGCGGCGGCGAGGAGCACGGCTGTCAGCAGGAAGAAAATTCCGACCGCCGCGAGGCTGCCCGTGAAGAAGCTCTCCACCCAGTCCTTGAGAAACAACCCGACGAGGAGGACGGGGACCATGGACAGGAGAAGCTTGAGCCCGTAGGCTTTTTCCGCGTTCGGGCCCCTGCTCAGGACTCCGCGTCCCAGCCGGAGGATGTCGGCCCGAAAAACAACGATGACGGCCAGGATGGTCGCGCCGTGAACGGCGATGATGAAGGGCAGGCCCTGCTCGACGGGCCGGCCGAGGAGCGCCCGGCCGAGCTCCAGGTGGCCGGAGGAGCTGACGGGCAGAAATTCCGTCAAGCCTTGGACGACCCCCAGGAGCAGAGCCTCGAGCCAGTTCATCTCACCGGAGCGACGACGGCGTTGTGAACTTTCAGGGAAGCCTTGTCCTGGGCGAAGAACACAACGTGCAGACCGCGACGGCTGATGGCCGTATGCTTCTCGGGGAAGGTGAACCTCCTCGACTGCTCGAAATCCGCGACATGCTTCATGGCCGCCGCCTCGGCAGCGGTCAGGCTGATCTTCAGGGTGCCCGCCGGCTTCGGCGCCGCCTCGAAAGTGATGAACTCCCTGACGACCAGGTGGTGAAAGAGAATTCCGTTGCTGCCGGCGTACTTCTCTTCTTCCTGGACGAGGGCGACATGGAAATCGGCGCCGGCCGGGACCTTGTCGAGCGTGTAGGATATGACAACGTCGTCGCGCTTGAGCTCGGCGCTCAAGCCGAGCTTCAGGCCGGGGTCGGAGTTGACGCGGCGCAGGACTTCTTTGTTGTAGGCTGAATACAGCATTTCGCCGTAGGCGCGCGGTCCGCCCCCCCGGGGCCCCGCCCCGCCGTCAAAATAGATAGTGGGCGTGCTGTTGACCCCATAGAACCCGGCGCGGCGCTGGGAGGCGTGGTTCATCATCGGGTCGGGCCGGGGGATGGGCAGGTGGTAGACCAGGACGGCCAGGGCCTTGGGCTCGAAAGCTTCGAGAAGCGCGTCTACGCCGATGTCGGCTCCGGCGCAGGGGGGGCATTCCGAGCCCGTGAAAAGCTCGACGAGGACGGCCTTCCCCTGCCATTCCGTACCGGTCCGGAACGGCCGGACCTTGAACGGCAACTCGCGCTGCAGGGCTTCCAGGCGGGCCTCGAAGCCCTCGGCCGAACCCGGTCCGGTCTCGGTGAACAGGCCTCGGGCGAGAGCAACACTGTCCCTGTTGTTTTCTACGGCGGCCTTCAGGAAACTCCCCAGGGCTTCGTCCTTCTTGCCCTGGAGGAGGGCGATCTTTCCCTGAAAGTAGGCATAGTCGCTGTCGGGCTGCCCGCCCCGGGAGGCATATTCTCCCAGCGCGACGGCGGCGTTTTCGACATCGCCGACGTGAAGCCTGGCTTGGGCCTTGAGCATGAGGAGAGCCTGAGCATAATAGGGCACGGCTTGGCGCTCCTGCTCCGAAACCGACTTTATGAATTCCTCGTCGTCGGCGATCTTCAATCCCTGGCCGGCGTAGTCCAAAACGGCGTCGGCGACGGCGTTCGCCTCGAAATCCGCCAGGCGGGAATGCTTGATGAGCTCGTCGGAAAGATCCATCAACACTCTCAGGCGCTCGAACCCCTTGGAAGCGTCCAGGAGCATTTTCTGCAGGTCGATGACCTGGTTCAAGTCGGCGGCGAGGGAGATTTTCGTGTGGAGCACGGCGGACTCAAAAGCCGGGGCCAGGGCGCTTTGCGGGTAGGAGGCCACGAGCCGCTCGAGCTTCGCAAGCCTGGCGGAGGCGTCGGGCATCCTCATGATGTTGCGAAATTCCGTATACTCCGGAGGCCTCTCGGAGGCCTGCGCCGCGGAGGCCTGCTGAAGCCCCGCAGCAGTCAAGAGAAAACAGAAGATTAGGAGGGAAGTCGCTTTTTTTCCTATCATTTCGATTCCTTTCCTCGGAAATAAGGATTCTACATTACAAAAGAAGAAGCCGACTGTCAATTGAACGGCGGCGGCCCTGGATTGCTATTAGGCTGGCGTCCTATTCGTATGACAAGAATTCCAGAGATGTGCTCCAGCAACGGAGGGCGAAATAGAGATAGGGGGGAGGGGTGAGGCGTCGAAACCCCTTTAGTCTCGGTTGTTCCCTGAATGATCCGGTCAGATCCGGAATTCTTACGAAGGCTATAGGCAATTTTGGGCGGCGGGCGGCCGGGCGCGCCGGGGGGGATTGCGGCCTAATTTTCTGGTAGAATGAATGTTCGATTCAGAAGCCATGTGCGGAATCATTGGGATCCTGACGGTCAAAAAGGGGCCGATCTCCGGCGACCCCGGCTTTGACCCGGGGCGGGTTGAGGCCCTTGTCCTCGAGGCCGAAGAACGGAGATTCGACGCCTGTCTCACCGAAGGCCGGAGGCTGGCTCCCGACTATCTGGGCGGCCTTCATCGGGCGGCCGAAATCAGGCGGTTGATGTGTTCTCTTCGGGAAGGGGGGGGTTCGACCGTGTGCTTTTTGACCCGGGGCTCAGGGACAGGCTGACTGCCCTGTCCCTCGCGCTGGAGAAGATGATTCGTGCGGAATCCGCCCGCCGGGGCGAATTCCAGGGCCGCCTCGAGGCCGCAAGCTTAGCCTCCGCCGCGCATATCCTGGAGGAATTCAAGGACGCCGCTTGGTGCCTGTCGGCTGAAGTCCTGGGCAACGCGGAGAAAATCCGGCGTCTCGCCGGAGGAAGCCTCGACGCCGAATCCTTTCCCCCTCACGCTGCCGCGACCTTCCGCAACCTGAACCTTGTCCTGAACAGCCTGGACCGTCTCGAAGTCAGGGGCCGCGATTCAGCCGGGCTGTCGGCGGCGATGACCTTTGACCGGGCGGAATTCGAGGAGTGGGAGAGCGTTCTGGAGGGGAAAGGGCTTCGGGACGAGCTCGAACGGCGGACGGTCGGGGAGGACCTCCTGAACCGGAGTGTATCGTTCCGACGACGGCCTGACGGGGGCGCAACCGTCATCTTTACCTACAAAATCGCCGCGGAGGTCGGCTCCCTGGGCGACAATGTACGCTTCCTTCGCGAGCAGATCTCCGGGGACGCTCTTTTTCAGTCCGCGGCGCGCCGCCTCCCTCTCAACATCGCCATCGTCTCTCACACCCGCTGGGCGTCCGTGGGGGCCGTCAACGAGGTCAACTGTCATCCCGTGGACAACCGCAGCCCGGCCACGGCCGGCCGGCCGGACAGGCCGCTCATCCATGTCTGCCTGAACGGCGATATCGACAATTATCTCGAGATCCGCGACGCCCTGGAGAGGGACGGCCTGGCGCTCCCGGGCGAAGTGACCTCCGATACGAAAGTGATCCCTCTTCGGGTAGCGGACCACTACCGCCGGACGCGCGATGTCCTGGAGGCCTTCCGCCTGGCGGTGAACGAGTTCAAGGGATCCCACGCCATCGCCCTCCAGACCGACCTCGAGCCGGGCAGGATTTTCCTGGCGCAGAGAGGAAGCGGCCAGGCGTTGTTCGTCGGCCTGGCTGCCGGCCTGTACCTGGCCGTGTCGGAGGTCTACGGGCTTGTGGAAGCCACCTCATCTTATATTAAGCTCAACGGCGAGAAGACCGTCCAGGGGCGCCGGGGGCCGACCCAGGGTCAGATTTTTGTCCTGGACCAGGAATCGGAGGGCGGGACGGCCGGCATCCGGGCGCTCTCTTACGACGGCGCGCCGATCGTGCTCGGCGAGCGCGACGTCAGATCCACGCCCATCACCTCCCGCGACATCGACCGCCAGGACTACCCCCATTATTTTTTTAAGGAGATCAGCGAGTCCCCCCTGTCCGTGGAGAAAACCCTTGAAGGCCGCTGGCGGATCGCCGGAAACGGACGGCCCCGCTACGAAGTCTCGCTCGACGAATCCGTCGTCTCCGTCCGCCTGAAGGCCGCCCTGGAACAGGACCGTCTCCGCCGCGTCGTTTTCATCGGCCAGGGAACAGCCGGCGTCGCCGCCCAGGCTTGTGCCGATATTCTGAAAGGCTACCTCGACGACATCTCCATCCAGGGCCAGTCCATGAAGGCCTCGGAGCTGAGCGTCTTCGTCCCGGGCCGCGAAGGCGGCCCCTCGCTCCTCGACGACACGCTCGTGGTGGCCGTCAGCCAGTCCGGGACGACCGCCGACACCAACCGGACCATCGACCTTGTCCGCTCCCGCGGCGCCCATACCCTGGCCATCGTCAACCGCCGCGACTCGGACCTGACTTTCAAGGTGGACGGCGTGCTGTACACCTCGAGCGGCCGCGATGTCGAAATGTCCGTGGCCTCGACCAAGGCTTTTTACGCCCAGATCGTGGCCGGAGCGCTTCTCGGACTGGCCGTGGTCCGGATCTCGGGCCGGCGCGACGCGGACTACGTCTCCGGCCAGGTTCGCCTTCTGCTCGGGCTGCCGGAGGCCATGCGTCGGGTCCTGGAGCAGAACACCCGGCTCGAGGAGTCGGCCCGACGAACCGCCCTGCGCCGGACCTACTGGGCCGTCGTCGGCAGCGGGCCGAACAAGTCGGCCGCCGACGAGATCCGGATCAAACTCAGCGAGCTGTGCTATAAAACCATCTCCTCGGATTATGTCGAGGACAAGAAGCACATCGACCTGTCGTCGGAGCCCTTGATCATCGTCTGCGCCGCCGGCGCGCCCGAGACCGTGCTCTGCGACTTGGTCAAGGAAACAGCCATTTTTCGAGCGCACAAGGCCATCCCCCTGGTCATCGCCGATGATGAGGAGGACCGTTTCGCGCCCTACGCCGAGGACGTTTTTCACGTCCCGCGGCTTGAGGCGCACCTGGCGCCCGTGGTTACGACCCTGGCCGGCCACCTGTGGGGCTACCATGCCGCCCTGGCCATCAACGAGGGGGCGAGGTTTTTAGACGCTTTCCGGGCGGAGCTCGATGAGGCCGTGGATCGCTGCGCCGACCTGGGGCTCGATGTCTACGACCTGATCCTCGACCAGTCCTTCAGGGAAACCATGGCCCGCTTCTACGCCGAGCTGAGAAAGCGGGAAAGGGAAGGCCGGCTGCCGTCGGCTTCGGGCTTCGACCGCCTGGCCGACCTTCTTCTTGTCCTCAAGTATCTTTCGGGCAGGCTGCCCGCCTCGGACTTCGAGCTTGACTTCGGCGTGAAGGGCACGGCCCTCAACATGCTGCATATACTCCAGGCCGGCCTGTCCGAGGCCATAAACCGCCTTTCCCGGCCCGTGGACGCCATCCGTCACCAGGCCAAGACCGTGACCGTGGGCACGAGCCGCATCAGCGACCGGCTGGAGGGGCTGCTCTTTGAATCCCTGGAGGGGCACGGCGTGCAGGTTTCGCAGCTCACCGCCCGGAACGTCAGCGTGCTCAAGAACCTCCAGGCGGTCGTGGACGGGATCACCGGCTCGTCCTTTTACAGGATTGACGGGCTGAACCTCCTGGGCGAGCCCACCGAGCAGTCGACGATCGAGGTTCTGCGCAAGGGCGGGACGCTGCGGGCCATCCCCTCGCGCGTCGAGAGCGACAACCGCCTCCAGGGCACGAAGAACATCATCGTCCGCCAGGGAAACGTCTACATCGGCCGGGGCCGTAAGGACGGGTTGAGCATCCTGGTCATTCCTGTTCTGTCCGCCTCTCCGTCGAAACCCAACATGATCGAATTCCTGCTCCTGCTGCACATCGCGTTCCGGACGGGCGTGCCCCTCGAAGCCCGGGTCAAAGCTCTGGGCGGAAAGTACGAGCACATCAAAAACATCGTGCAGGAGACCAAGGGCTCCTGGGACGACCGCTGGCTCGACGGCGTGTCCATCGACGACCTCTTCGGCCTCTCCGCGGAAAAGGTCGCCGAGTCGCTTCTATCGTTTTTTAAAGCCTGAGCGCGATCGAACGCGCTTCCTGCGCCCACGACTTCCGGAGCCGGCCCGGATGCCCCGTCCGGATCGGTCCGTCCGGCGACCCGGAAGGGAGCCGCCCCGGCTTTTCAAGGAAACAGCCTCTAAATTAACCGAAAATTCATCGTGTTTTAATCATTTCTTAACAGCGGGGATGTATCCTCTGGCCGTCATGAAATTTAAAATAAGGAGAACGCACGTGAGCAGAGCCGCGCACAAGGCCGTCCTGGCCGCGCTGGTCGTGGGATTGGCCGCCCTGGCAACCCCGCTTCGGGCCCAGCAGTCCTTCAACACGACCGTCTATTTCGACTACGTGTATTTCCTCTCGGGCAACGGCCCTCTCACATCGAGCGCGATCGACAACAAGTTCAGCTTCCGCCGGGCGTATTTCACCTACGAGAACAAGATCAGCAGCAACTTCAAATTCCGTTTCCGCTACGACGCGGACAACGCCGCGAACATCACCTCGGTCGATTTCGCCAAGTCCTCGACCAAGAAAGACGACAAGCTCCGGCCTTACCTGAAGCACCTCTACCTGCAGTACGACAACCTTCTGCCCAACACCACGACCCGCGTGGGGATGACCGAAACCCTGACCTTCAAGCCGTCCGAGGAGCGCTGGGGCTTCCGCAGCGTGGCCAAGACGATCATGGACGGTTACAAGGACATCACCGGGGTGGAAATCGACGCCACCTCGGCCGACATCGGAGTGAGCCTGACCGGCACTCTGACGAAATACTTTCGCTACGGCCTGATGGTCACCAACGGCTCTCACTATGCCCATGTCGAGACCGATAAGCACAAGAAAATCATGCTCCAGGGGGCGGTCGTGCCCATCGCTGGCCTGTCCGTGGTGGGCTACATGGATTATGAGAAGCAGTCGGATTCCGCCGACGCCAAGACCACCAAGGTCGACGCCAACTTCGAGATGGTCAAGAACCTGACCGTGACCTTCGAGTGGTTCAACTATGACAGCGACCTCAACAAGCTGGCCTCCGGAACCCATAACGACGTCCAGGGCTGGTCCGTGTTCGGCCGCTACTCCATCAAACCGGGCAAGCTGACCGTTTTTGGCAGGTTTGACGAGTATGAGCCGAATACCAGAGCGGGAGACGACAGAGTCAATCTGGTCATCGCCGGCTTCGAGTGGCGGCCCACGGACAAGGCCGCGCTCAAGATCCAGCCCAACGTCTGGTACTACACTTACGAGCATCCCGAC
>CAZFTV010000012.1:9387-10491 GCA_964521765.1 uncultured Eubacteriales bacterium | reverse complement strand
GTAGCGGTCGTCACGTTCTTCTGGTCATTCTAAGACAATAAGGAGAAACATCATGAACATCAAACGAGCGCTCCTCATCGGCCTCCTGAGCGGCCCGGTCGTCTTCGCCGCGGGCAGCCTGTTCGCCCAGAGGGCGAAGATGATCCAGATCAAGGGGTCCGATACCCTGGTCAACCTCGTCCAGATCCTGGCCGAGGAATACATGGACAAGAACCGCGGCGCCATGCTGGCCGTCCTGGGCGGCGGCTCCGGGACGGGCATCTCCGGCCTGATCAACCAGACCTGCGACATCGCCAACCATTCCCGCGAATGGAAGCAGACCGAAATCGCCCAGGCCTGGGAAAAGGGCGTCAAGCCCCGTTTCTTCGTCATCGCCGTAGACGGCCTGAGCGTCATCGTTAACGCCAGGAACCCGGTCGAGAAGCTCACCCTGGCCCAGCTGGGCGCCCTCTACCGCGGCGAGGTCAAGAACTGGAAGGCCGTGGGCGGGCCGGACAAGAAAGTCTCCCTCTACGGCCGCCAGTCGAACTCCGGAACCTACGTCTTCATGCAGGAGTTCGTCCTGGGCAACAGGAACTACTCCACCGACATGAAAGAGATGAACGGCAACGCCCAGATTATCGAGGGCGTCATAGCCGACGAGGGAGCCGTGGGGTACGTGGGCGTGGGCTACCTGTACGATGAGAACGGCCGGGTCCGCAAGGGCCTGAAGATCGTCCCCATCGCCAGGGAGGACAAGTCCCCGGCCTTCTTGCCCACGGACAAAGACGCCGTGGACAACGGCAATTACCCCGTGGCCCGGCCCCTCTACCAGGCCACGAACGGCAAGCCCAACGCGGCCGCCGCGGCGTTCATCAGATACGAGATAAGCCCCGAGGGGCAGAAGGTCGTCGTGCGGGAGGGGTTCTTCGCCATCAGCCCCAAGCACGTCGCCGAGAATGAGAAGAATCTCAGATGATCTTCTTGGGTGGAATCATCCGGGCGGAACCGCTCGGCTCCACTTTTTACGGCGCTTCTCCGAAAGGAGGCCAGGCAGTGATGAGGGAATAGCGGGCAGGCCATGAGTCCCCTGGAGAGCAACGTCCGGGCGAGAAGCAGGAAATG
>CAZFTV010000012.1:7119-9377 GCA_964521765.1 uncultured Eubacteriales bacterium | reverse complement strand
GGCAGCCAGCGTGATCATTGCCATTGCGCTTTTCCTGATTTCAATGCTGCTGGGGCAACTTGGCCTGCCGCTGGCGGCGGGCGTTGCGCGATGGCTGGCGTTCATCAACGGCATCACGGCCGTCGTCATTCTTCTCGGAATTTTCGGCCTTCTGCTCTATACGTCCGTGCCGGCCTTCCGTGAGATCGACCTCAAGGATTTTTTGGGGAACACCCTCTGGGACCCGACGTCGCCCGAGAAGGCCGAGTACGGCATCCTGTCCATGGTGGCCAGCACGTTTTTGGTCACCCTGGGGGCGCTCCTCATCGCCGTTCCCATCGGCGTCGGCGTGGCCGCCTACCTGTCCGACGTGGCTCATTGGCGTGTTCGGGAAATCGTAAAGCCCATGGTCGAGATCCTGGCCGGCATCCCTTCGGTGGTCGTCGGCTTCCTGGGAATCGTCCTCTTCGGGCCGGCCATCGCCAAGATCTTCGGGCTCCCCCACGGCCTGAACGCCCTGAACGGCAGCGTCCTTCTGGCCGTCATGTCGCTCCCGACGATCATCAGCCTGGCCGAGGATTCTTTGAGCGCCGTTCCCCCGGCTTACGCCGAGGCGTCCCTGGCCTTGGGCGCCGGCCGCTGGCAGACTCTCGTCCGGGTCAAGATCCCGGCCGCGCTCTCGGGGATCATCGCCGCGGTCATGCTGGGCATGGGCCGGGCCATCGGCGAGACGATGACCGTGCTCATGGCCACGGGCAACGCCCGCTCCTTCCCTACGGGCCTTTTCGAGTCCGTCCGGACGATGACGGCCAACATCGCCATCGAACTGGGCGAGGCGCCCTATCACACGACCCACTACTACGCCCTGTTCGCCATCGGCCTCGTACTGTTCGTCATCACCTTCCTGGTGAACATGATCGCCGACATCGTCTTGCGCAAGTATCAGGAGAGGGAGCAGTGAAGCGCAAGGTCATCCAGTTCCTTGGGTTCATGCTCCTGCGGACCTGCCTGTACATCGTCCTGGCCGTGCTATTGCTGTTTCTGTTCGATATCATCCGCAAGGGCGGCGGGGCGATCTCCTGGGAGTTCCTGAGCCAGCCGCCGCGGCGGGGCATGACCGAGGGCGGCATTTTCCCGGCCATCGTCGGAACCCTGCTCGTGACGATGATCACCGCCGTCCTGGCCGTCCCCATGGGCATGTTCGCCGCCGTCTACCTCAACGAGTACGCCCGGCAGACGCGCCTGACCCGTCTCATCCGGCTGGCCATCCGGAACCTCTCGGGCGTGCCGTCCATCGTCTACGGGCTGTTCGGCGTCATCCTCTTCGTCAACATCCTGAGTTTCGGAACGTCGGTGTTGTCTGCCGGGCTGACGCTGGGCCTCCTGACCCTGCCCTGGACGATCACCGCTTCCGAGGAGGCCCTCAAAACCGTGCCCCAGTCTTACAGGGAGGGCGCCCTGGCCCTGGGGGCCACCAAGTGGCAGTCGATCCGGACCAACGTGCTGCCCTACGCCGTGCCGGGCATGCTGACTGGGACGGTCCTCGGCCTGGCCCGGGCCGCCGGCGAGACGGCGCCCATCATGTTCACCGGCGCGGCTTTCTTCCTGCCCAGGCTGCCCAGTTCCCTGGGCGATCAGTTCATGGCCCTGCCCTACCACCTCTACATCATGTCCACCCAGCACCATAACATCCTCAAGGTCCGCCCCCTGGCCTACGCCACGGCCCTGGTGCTCATTGCCCTGGTGCTCATCCTGAACATGGCGGCCGTCGTCGTCCGCTACCGCCTGAGGCGAAAGCGAAGGACTTGACCATGAACGAACCGATGAAAATCAAGACGGAAGACCTGGATTTCTTCTACGGCGCCAAGCAGGCGTTGAAGCGAGTGAACCTGAGCTGCCCCGAGAAACGTGTCACGGCCATCATCGGCCCCTCGGGCTGCGGCAAGTCCACGCTCATCCGCACCCTGAACCGGATGAACGACGTTCTCGCCGGCGCCCGGGCCTCGGGCCGGGTCCTGATCGACGGCGTCGACATCCTCTCGCCCCGGGTGGACGTTGTCGAGCTAAGGCGCAACGTGGGCATGGTCTTCCAGAAGCCCAACCCTTTCCCCAAAAGCATTTTCGACAACGTGGCCTACGGCCTGCGCATCAACGGCATGCGCGACCGGCAGAAGCTGGCCGAGGTCGTGGAGCGGAGCCTGCGGGGCGCGGCCCTGTGGGAGGAAGTCAAGGACCGGCTCAAGGACAACGCCTTTTCCCTGTCGGGGGGGCAGCAGCAG
>CAZFTV010000012.1:6666-7074 GCA_964521765.1 uncultured Eubacteriales bacterium | reverse complement strand
GCCCGAGGTCGTCCTTTTCGACGAGCCCTGCTCGGCCATCGACCCAATCGCCACGGCCAAGATCGAGGAGTTGATTTTCAAGCTCAAGGAAAACTACACTGTAGTCATCGTCACCCACAACATGCAGCAGGCGGCCCGCGTCTCGGACTTCACCGCCTTCATGATGCTGGGGGAGATGGTCGAGTTCGGCCGGACGGACAGGATCTTCACCAACCCAGCCAACAAGCTGACCGAGGATTACATCACCGGGCGCTTCGGGTAGGCGGGCGGCGGGCAAGGAGGAAACATGGAACGACAGTTCGACGAAGAGCTTAAAAATCTCAGGGCCCTCCTGATGCGCATGGCCTCCCTGGTCGAGGAGTCGATCGCCCAGGCCGTCCGGGCTCTTGAGACGAGCGCCGAGAAAGC
>CAZFTV010000012.1:5300-6587 GCA_964521765.1 uncultured Eubacteriales bacterium | reverse complement strand
CTGCCTCAGGCTCCTGGCCCTCAAGCAGCCCATGGCCGGCGACCTGCGCTTCATCACCTCGGCCCTGAAGATCGGGGAGGAGCTCGAGCGCATGGGCGACCTGGCGGTCAACATCGCCGAGCAGACCCTGGAGCTCATCAAGCTTCCCCCGCTCAAGCCCCTGATCGACATCCCCCGCATGGCCGCCCTGGCCCAGAACATGGTCCGGGACGTGATCAACGCTTTTGTCACCGGCGACGAAAAGCTGGCCCGCGAGGTCTGCTGCCGGGATGACGAGGTGGACAAGCTCAACGACCAGATCTTCCGCGAGCTGCTGACCTACATGATGCAGGACTCCGGCAATATCGCCCGGGCGGTGGGGTTGATCCTCATCGGCCGGCATCTGGAGCGGATCGCCGACCACGCCACGAACATCGGCGAGGCCGTTTTCTACCTGGTGGAGGGAAAAACGATCAAGCACCACATCGAGACCCGGGACAGAAGAAACATCAAGCTAGTCTGCTGATTAGACAGCCGGCGCCCGTTTTTCCCGTGAAGAGAGAGCTTGGATCGCCATGACCGGCGGAATCCTCGTCTTTCGCCTGGGAGGGTTGGGGGACCTGCTGGTCACCCTGCCCAGCCTGGCCCTGTTGAGGGAGGCGCATCCCGGGGCTGAATTCACGCTCGTCTGCCGCGAGAGCTATGGCCTGCTGCTCAAGGAAGCCGGCTTGACGGAAAGCGTCGTGCCGGCCGATTCCTCGCTGTTAGCCGGGCTCTACCGGGATCCGGCCGGGAAGGACCCCTCGCTGCGCCGCTGGTTGAAGAGTTTCGCGACGGCCTGGGGTTGGATGAGCCGGGAATCCGGCGCCGGCCTGGTGCGTTCTCTGATCGAGTCCGGCGCCAGGAATGTCCGGATCCTTGACCCGCCTCCCGCCTCGACTTCCATTCCGAATTATGAGCATTTTCTCAGGGAAACGGCGAAAGGTATCGGCCGGCCCTCTCTCTCCACCGAAAAGATCGAGGAGCTCAGCCGGCTCCGACTGCCGGGCACCGCGAGAGGCGGGATGTCCTCTCGCTCCGCCCCTCCTGTCATCATTCATCCCGGGAGCGGAGGCCGGGACAAATGTTGGCCGCTGGAGCGCTTTCTAGAGATCGCCGGCCGGTTGTCCGCCGAAGGGCTGGAGGGAATTCTCGTCACAGGCGAGGCCGAAGAACGGCTGGAGCCCCGGCTTGAAGCCCGGCCGCTTCCGGAAGGCTGGTCCTGGCTTCGTCGTCCTGTCCTTTCCAGCCTTGCCCAGCAGCTCGGCC